>NZ_JBBCPK010000071.1:0-25339 GCF_037150775.1 Leclercia sp. M50 | reverse complement strand
GTATTGAGGCGCAGCTGCGCCAGGTATTACGCGAAAAGAAAATGCGCGAAGGGGAAGGCTTCACCACGGATGAATCACTGCTTGCCGGGCAAGTTCTGGCCTTCTGTGAAGGGATGCTCTCCCGCTTTGTGCGCAGTGAATTCAAATATCGTCCGACGGACGATTTTGATGCCCGCTGGCCGCTCGTGGCCGCGCAGTTGCAGTAACCCTGTATCCGCCTTATCCGGCCTACGGTTTTCGTAGGCCCGGTAAGCGTCGCGCCACCGGGCCATTGACTTATACGCCGTACGCTTCGCGATAGGCGCGCACTGCCGCCAGGCTCTCTGCCATCTCCGGCTTCTCTTCCATCCAGGCAATCAGATCTTTCAGGGTGATGATTGAGGTCACTTTGCAGTTGTAGTCACGCTCCACTTCCTGAATGGCGGAGATATCGCCACGTCCGCGCTCCTGGCGGTCCAGCGAGATCAGCACGCCCGCCAGCGTGGCGTTATTCGCCTGGATAATCTCCATCGATTCACGGATGGCGGTGCCTGCGGTGATCACATCGTCTACCAGCATCACCCGACCTTGCAACGCGCTACCGACCAGGTTACCGCCTTCACCGTGAGTTTTAGCCTCTTTGCGGTTAAAGCAGTACGGCACATCGCGATCGTGATGCTCCGCCAGTGCCACGGCGGTGGTGGTCGCAATCGGAATACCTTTGTACGCCGGGCCAAACAGCAGGTCGAATTCGATCCCCGAATCCACCAGCGCTTCGGCATAGAAGCGGCCTAACAGTGCCAGATCGCGCCCGGTATTAAACAGCCCGGCGTTAAAGAAATAGGGGCTCTTGCGCCCGGATTTCAGCGTAAATTCGCCAAACTTAAGTACCTGCTTGCTAAGCGCAAACTCAATAAACTGGCGCTGATACGGTTTCATGGATTCGCTCCTTTCTCTTTTCTCTCTTACAGGCAAAAAAAAGGCGACTCATCAGTCGCCTTTAAAATCAATTTTCTAACGCCGCCTTCTGCGTCGTTACGATAGATTCGATCCCCTCTCGGGCCAACGCCAGCAGAGAGAGCAGCTCTTCGTGGGTAAACGGCTCACCTTCTGCCGTGCCCTGCACCTCGATGATGCGACCATCTTCGGTCATCACCACGTTCATGTCGGTCTCTGCCGCGGAGTCTTCAACGTACTCCAGATCGCACAGCGCTTCGCCATTGACGATACCTACTGATACCGCCGCCACCATGCCTTTCAGCGGGTTCGCTTTCAGTTTACCGGCCGCAACCAGTTTGTTCAGGGCATCGGCCAGCGCCACACAGGCTCCGGTAATAGAGGCAGTACGGGTGCCGCCGTCCGCCTGGATCACGTCGCAGTCCAGGGTGATGGTGAACTCGCCCAGGGTTTTCAGATCAACAGCGGCGCGCAGCGCACGCGCGATCAGACGCTGGATCTCCATGGTGCGACCGCCCTGCTTGCCCTTCGCCGCTTCGCGGGCGTTACGGGTGTGGGTGGAGCGTGGCAGCATGCCATATTCGGCAGTGATCCAGCCCTGTCCCTGGCCTTTCAGAAAGCGCGGTACGCCCTCTTCAATGGAGGCGGTGCACAGGACTTTGGTGTCACCAAATTCAACAAGCACGGAACCTTCAGCGTGTTTTGTATAGTTACGGGTCAGGGTGACGGGGCGCACCTGGTTGGCGCTACGACCTGATGGACGCATGATGATATCTCCGGCTTGAAACGAATGTGGCTGCGCATTATACGGATTAAACGCGCTTATTCCTATCCTGAGAAAGCCCCGAAAGCTATAATCCCCCCATCTCTCCTCTGAAAACGGAAAAGTCTATGATCCGCAGTATGACCGCCTACGCCCGCCGTGAAATCAAGGGTAGCTGGGGCAGCGCTACCTGGGAAATGCGCTCGGTAAACCAACGCTATCTTGAAACCTATTTCCGTATGCCAGAACAGTTCCGCAGCCTTGAGCCTGTCGTGCGTGAGCGTATCCGCGCTCGCCTGACCCGCGGAAAGATTGAATGCAACCTGCGTTTTGAGCCTGATGCGAGCGCGCAAGGTGAGCTGATCCTGAACGAGAAACTGGCTAAACAGCTGGTGAACGCCGCTAACTGGGTCAAAATGCAGAGCGACGAAGGCGAAATTAACCCGGTGGATATTTTGCGCTGGCCTGGCGTGATGGCGGCCGGCGAACAGGATCTGGACGCCATTACCGCTGAGATCCTTACCGCGCTGGACAGCACGCTGGACGATTTCATTTTAGCCCGTGAAACCGAAGGTCAGGCGTTGAAAGCGCTGATCGAGCAACGCCTGGAAGGCGTTAGCGGTGAAGTGGCGAAAGTCCGCGCCCATATGCCGGAGATTCTGCAGTGGCAGCGTGAGCGTCTGGTCGCCAAACTGGAAGATGCCGAAGTCCAGCTGGAAAACAACCGTCTCGAACAGGAACTGGTGCTGATGGCCCAGCGTATCGATGTGGCGGAAGAGCTGGATCGTCTGGAAGCGCACGTCAAAGAGACCTACAACATCCTGAAGAAGAAAGAGGCCGTGGGCCGTCGTCTCGACTTTATGATGCAGGAATTCAACCGCGAGTCGAACACGCTGGCGTCCAAGTCTATCAACGCCGAAGTCACTAACTCTGCGATTGAACTGAAGGTGCTTATTGAGCAGATGCGCGAACAGATTCAGAATATCGAATAAACATTAGCGCGCGTTTTTCGCTATTAATGGTCCCGCTAAGGGACCATTGTCAATTAATGACTTTAAGTATGTCCTGAATCCCACCTGCGCATCAGAATATAAGAACTCCTTTTCTATTTTTGTTAGAATGCACGCCGCACTCAATATTCTTATCTTTCCTCTCAGGAAACATAATGGCAAACATCAACTTATCCTTAGAGGAAGCCTCCAGCCTCTCAGTTGACCGCGATTTCCGGCAGGACATTAACCTGCTGCGCGGAATAGCCATTCTTTCTGTAGTGTTTTATCACTTTACTGCCACCCTGCTGCCCGGCGGTTTCGCTGGCGTGGATGTGTTTTTCGTTATCTCCGGCTTCTTGATGACCAAAATCATCGCCACAGGTCTTGAGCGAAATAGCTTCAACCTTATTCAGTTTTATGCCGCGCGCTGTAAAAGAATAATTCCCGCGCTGCTGGCGATGTGTCTGATTGTCGCCGCGACGACCTTTTTCTGGTTGCCAACAAATGAATATCAAAAACTTGGAAACTATATTGGCTATGCCGCCTTATTTATTTCCAATCTGAAACTTAACAAAGAGTCCGGGGACTATTTTGCTCCCGACTCCCATGAGAACTGGTTTTTACATACCTGGTCATTGTCCGTCGAATGGCAATTTTACCTGGTGTTACCCTTCATTATGATGGGGCTCTATCCCCTCAGAAAAAAACTGAACACCGGCTTATGCCTGGCCATACTCACCGTTGCGTCGTTTATCGTGAGTGTCACCCACACGCCCAACGCTGCGGCCACCAGCTTCTACCTGATGCCTTATCGCGCCTGGGAGATGTTGTGCGGTGGAGTGGTGTGGTATGCCTCGCAGCGCTTTGTGATGCCGTTGATGCTTCGCCCGGTTGCGGCAATCGCGGGTTACGCGCTGATCCTGCTGTCACTCTTTTTCATCACCCCTGAGCATGCCTGGCCAGGCCCGCTGACCTTACTGCCCATCGCGGGCGCGATGCTGGTGATCTACAGCGACTACCAGCCGCTGGTGAGCCTGTTCGACCGTAATTTTCGCTGGGCGGGGCTGAGCTCGTACTCCGTCTATTTATGGCACTGGCCTGTGGCGGTGGTTCTGCTCTACAGCGGAAAGCAGCACAACGGGCTGTGGGTCATGAGCGCGATTGCGCTCTCCTTCGCCATCGGCTGGCTGTCGTGGGTGCTGATTGAGCAACCCGGCAAAAATTACCTTAGCCAGCGTTCAAGCCGCGCTTTCTGGTTGATCCTCTTTGCCTGCGTAGGTGTCGCCTGGCTGTTCAGCTATCTGGTGAAAAACCAGATCGTGGTCAGCCAGCCCGACCCGCTCGTCAATAAAATCGCGCTGGAAGCCACCAACAAAAACTACGAAGCCAATCCTAAAACGCACCTGAGCGCCTATGGCACAGGGAAGCCCGTCGCCATCATCATTGGCGACAGCCATGCGGAAGCCACCGCAACCGCGCTGGCAGAAGCGGCGCAAGGTAGGGGCTCTGTTATCGGGATCACCTACTCTGGCTGTCCGACGCTGGCAAGGGGCGAACTGGGGGCGCGCAATCGATGCGGGGAATTTAACCGCTCTCTCCCTTCAAGGCTGAAGGATTACGCGCCGGACGTACCGGTGGTGATTGTGAACCGCCTGACGCACTATGCCGAAAAGCAGCTTGTCACCTTCGGGGCCGGGCAGCAAAACAAGCAGGACTACCTGCGTCAGTACTCTGATGCCATCGTTGATATGGCATGCTCGCTCAACAGTACGCGTCCTGTTTATCTGGTGAATCCGATCCCCGAGATGGCGCAAAACGTTCCCCGCACGTTATCTCATCGCCTGATGACCGGCAAAACTACGCACGACTTATCCATACCCGTCGCGACTTACGCCAAACAAAACGCTGTTATTTTGCAGGCGCAGGCGCGGGCGGCAAAACAGTGTGGCGTTCAGGTGCTCGATCCCACCGCCTGGCTCTGTACGGCGGGCCGCTGCATGGGCAGTAAGAATTTACAACCATGGTATTTCGACGATAACCACCTCAGCGAAACCGGGAATAAGATGCTGGTGCCGATGTTCCGGCAGATTTTTAGCCCCCAGCAGCGCTAAAGGCTAAATTAATCTAATGTGATATCTATGCTAAAAATAGGGAATAGCCCTCTTTAAGCCAAAGTGGCATTAGATAATCTAAGGCATATTTGCTCGCACAAGAAAATCTAAATCGTGAGCCAGAGCACAAAACGTTACCCTGACGCTCTTATTTCTGGGGGTAACATGCTGCTGCATATCCTGTATCTGATCGGTATCACCGCTGAAGCCATGACCGGCGCCCTCGCCGCCGGACGTCGTCGTATGGACACCTTCGGCGTCATTATTATTGCCACTGCCACGGCGCTGGGTGGCGGCTCCGTCCGGGATATCCTGCTGGGCCACTATCCGCTCGGCTGGGTCCAACATCCTGAGTATGTGATTATTGTGGCCGTCGCCGCCGTGTTGACCACCATTGCCGCCCCGGTTATGCCCCATCTGCGCCGTCTGTTTCTGGTGCTGGATGCCCTCGGCCTGATCGTATTCTCCATTATTGGCGCCCAGGTCGCGCTGGATATGGGCCAGGGCCCGGTGATCGCCACTATCGCGGCGGTGATCACCGGCGTCTTTGGCGGCGTGCTGCGCGATATGTTCTGTAAACGCATCCCGCTGGTCTTTCAGAAAGAACTCTACGCTGGCGTCTCTTTCGCCTCCGCCGTGCTCTATGTCGCTTTGCAGCATTACGTGAGCAATCAGGATGTGGTGATCATCTCCACGCTCTTATTTGGCTTTACCGCCCGCATGCTGGCACTGCGACTGAAACTGGGATTACCCGTTTTTTATTACACCCACGATAGCCACTAAAAGCCCTGTACGCCCTGTTCACCCAGCCAGGAAGCCAGGGCGTTAACGGTGGGATGATGAACAAAATCCACCAGCCTGTGCGCCTTTTCCGGGCCGATGCCCGGCACCTGATGCCAGCGTAACGCATCTCTCTCCAGTAACTGCTGCCACTGCCGATCGCTAAGCGCGCGCAGGGCCCTTCGCGGCAGGGGAACGCCAAGCGCATCCAGCCAGCGGGTAAAAGGCTGACGGCGAACCAGATTGAATTGATGCCAGAGCCGCAGACCCCGATCTGTCGTTATGCCGGGTGTGTGTTGCAACTGCTCCTGAGTGAGCGCCAGCCAGGAAAAGAGATGTTCAAAGTGGTGCGCCTGATGCAGCGTCTGCCAGCCAGCCTCACCCAGCCCGGCGATATTTAACACCGACGACGAACTCAGCCACTTCAGCCGGGCCATAAACTGCCCGTGGCACTCCGGCGCGGCATAAAAACAGGTGAGCGGGGTAAAACGCCTTTCTGGCGGCACGGGTTTGCGGCGATCGCTCCCCCGCCAGACGACGTTATCCACGCGCGGGATCCCCTGCCCGGCCAGACTAATTTGGATCTGATCCCCCGGCGCAATATCCAGCGCCTGCCAGCGTCCCACTGACCCGAGGTTTACGCGCTGCACCTGCTTATCATCAAGCTGTACGGGCTCCAGGATGGCAACCACCGCGATCCTGCCGGTACGCCCCACGGTGAAATTGATGGCCCGAACTTCGGCAACCCGGGCGACCGGCGCATATTTCCACGCCACGACCCAACTGCCCTCGCCGGGAAGCCAGCGGTGACCCGGAGGCTCCTGCGCCGAGCGGATGATGACCCCATCGGTCACAAACGGCAGGGGCGATGTAAACCAGCGTTCGCGTATTTTTTCTGCTGACTCCAGCGAACTGACTTTATGCGTCCATAACCCGGTAAGGGTGAACCCTGCCTGGGTTAATGCCTGTAGCCGTTCAGGCATCGAGGCGGGGCCGTCCGGCCATGCCCAGATGAAAATACCGATCTTATCCAGCCCTGCGCCGGTATCGTGTCGCATCATCGTCCCGGCGACTTTTGCCCGCGCATTCATCCCACCCATCTGCTTCTGGATATGGTTATCGCGCAGTAAAAAGAGCTCCCCCTGCAACACGCTATTGGCAAGCGGGCCTTTTACCTGCCCGGGAACCGAGGCGATGCGTTTTACTTTCTCCGTCCAGTCTTCGCCTTTCAGTCCGTCGCCACGGCTGGTGGCCTGCACCAGTTGACCCTGGCGGTAGACCAGCGTGACCGCCACACCATCCACTTTTGGCTGGATCCAGAGATCGCGACGCGACTGCATCCACTGGCGGAGCGCTGTTTTATCGGCTATCTTCGCGACCCCAGTGTGGCCGACCGGGTGCCTGACCGCCCCCCCAGCAGCCACCGGTACGTCTGCCGCCTGTTCGTCGCCAAAGCAGTGCCGCCACTGTTTAAGCCTTGCCGCCAGCTGGTCATAGACTTCGTCGTTGACGTCGCTGGTGCCCTGTTGCCAGTACGCCTTATCCCAGCGTGCTATTTGCGCGCTGAGCCTGGCTATCTCCTGCTCTGCCTGGGTAGGCGACCAGACCGGGCATATCGCCTGACCGGCACTGCTCCAGATTGCTAACAGCACGCTAAAATATCGCCACATCGTCACTCCTCCCTGTTTTGCAGGGGGTATAACGCGAAGCACAGCCGCAGGCGAGAGGCAAAAAACGACTTTACGAGGCAACCTCAGAATTAAATCTTTGTTGCTGCAAACGCCCCATAAAACCGGAAAAAGGTACGCAAAAATCAACCGGAATGCGGAAAAAGTGTGACAAAGGCTACGTCACGAAGCGGCGACGTGTATAATAAGCCCGTATGTAGGACTTCAACGCTATCAACATACAAAGACTCTCATGGCTCAAGGCACGCTTTATATTGTTTCTGCCCCAAGTGGCGCGGGTAAATCCAGCCTGATTCAGGCGCTGTTAAAAACCCAACCGTTGTACGATACGCAGGTTTCTGTTTCTCACACCACGCGCGCGCCGCGTCCGGGTGAAGTACACGGTGAACACTATTTTTTTGTCGATCACGATGAATTCAGAACGATGATTGGCAGAGATGCGTTTCTTGAACACGCTGAGGTCTTCGGTAACTATTACGGCACCTCGCGTGAAACCATCGAGCAAGTGCTGTCGACCGGCGTAAACGTATTCCTGGATATCGACTGGCAGGGCGCGCAGCAGATTCGCCAGAAAATGCCCGATTCACGCAGCATTTTTATTTTGCCGCCATCGAAAGATGAGCTGGATCGCCGTCTCCGTGGCCGCGGCCAGGATAGCGAAGAGGTTATCGCAAAACGTATGGCCCAGGCAGTTGCGGAAATGAGCCATTACGCCGAATATGATTACCTGATTGTGAATGATGATTTTGACGCCGCCCTGAGCGATCTCAAAACTATCCTTCGCGCCGAACGTCTGCGTATGAGCCGCCAGAAGCAGCGACATGACGCATTAATCACCAAACTGTTGGCAGACTGAACCCACATTCAGTATCATGCCCAGTCATTTCTTCATCTGTGGAGCATTTTAAGTATGGCACGCGTAACTGTTCAGGACGCTGTAGAGAAAATTGGTAACCGTTTTGACCTGGTGCTGGTCGCCGCGCGTCGCGCTCGTCAGATGCAGTCAGGCGGTAAAGATCCACTGGTACCGGAAGAAAACGATAAAACTACCGTTATCGCACTGCGCGAAATCGAAGAAGGCCTGATCAACAGCCAGATCCTCGATGTTCGTGAGCGCCAGGAGCAGCAAGAGCAGGAAGCCGCAGAACTGCAGGCCGTTACCGCCATTGCTGAAGGTCGTCGTTAATTAAACCTGCGGGTCGCCCTTGTATCTGTTTGAAAGCCTGAATCAACTGATTCAAACCTACCTGCCGGTAGATCAGATTAAACGTCTCCAGCAGGCGTATCTCGTTGCACGTGACGCTCACGAGGGTCAGACACGTTCAAGCGGTGAACCCTATATCACGCACCCGGTAGCGGTGGCCTGTATTCTGGCCGAGATGAAACTCGACTATGAAACGCTGATGGCCGCCCTGCTGCATGACGTGATCGAAGACACCCCTGCCACCTACCAGGATATGGAACAGCTGTTTGGCAAAAGCGTTGCCGAACTGGTGGAAGGGGTCTCTAAGCTTGATAAGCTGAATTTCCGCGACAAGAAAGAGGCGCAGGCCGAAAACTTTCGCAAGATGATCATGGCGATGGTGCAGGATATCCGCGTCATTCTGATCAAACTCGCCGACCGTACCCACAATATGCGCACGCTGGGCTCGCTTCGCCCGGACAAACGTCGCCGTATTGCCCGTGAAACCCTCGAAATCTACAGCCCGCTGGCGCACCGTTTAGGTATTCATCACATTAAAACCGAGCTGGAAGAGCTGGGTTTTGAAGCGTTGTACCCGAACCGCTTCCGTGTGATCAAAGAGGTGGTGAAAGCCGCGCGTGGCAACCGTAAGGAGATGATTCAGAAGATCCTCTCGGAAATCGAAGGGCGTTTGCAGGAAGCCGGTATTCCCTGTCGCGTCAGCGGTCGCGAAAAGCATTTGTACTCTATCTACTGCAAAATGGTGCTTAAAGAGCAGCGTTTTCACTCGATCATGGATATCTACGCCTTCCGCGTGATCGTTCATGACGCCGACACCTGTTATCGCGTGCTCGGTCAGATGCACAGCCTGTACAAGCCGCGTCCGGGCCGAATGAAAGACTATATCGCCATTCCAAAAGCGAACGGATATCAGTCTCTGCACACCTCGATGATTGGCCCGCACGGCGTGCCGGTTGAGGTGCAAATTCGTACCGAAGATATGGATCAGATGGCGGAGATGGGTGTTGCCGCGCACTGGGCCTATAAAGAGCACGGCGAAACCAGCACTACCGCGCAAATCCGCGCCCAGCGCTGGATGCAGAGCCTGCTGGAGCTGCAACAGAGCGCCGGTAGCTCGTTTGAATTCATCGAGAGCGTTAAATCCGATCTCTTCCCGGATGAGATTTACGTTTTCACACCAGAAGGGCGCATTGTCGAGCTGCCTGCTGGTGCCACGCCGGTCGACTTCGCCTACGCCGTGCATACCGATATCGGTCATGCCTGCGTGGGGGCACGCGTCGACAGGCAGCCGTATCCGCTGTCACAGCCGTTGACCAGTGGCCAGACGGTGGAAATCATTACTGCCCCAGGTGCGCGTCCGAACGCGGCGTGGCTCAACTTCGTCGTGAGCTCGAAAGCGCGCGCCAAGATCCGTCAGCTGCTGAAGAACCTCAAACGCGATGACTCCGTCAGCCTGGGTCGTCGTCTGCTCAACCATGCGTTGGGGGGTAGCCGCAAGCTGGCTGAGATCCCGAAAGAGAGCATTCAGCACGAGCTGGAGCGTATGAAGCTCGCCTCGCTTGATGACCTGCTGGCAGAGATCGGTCTTGGCAACGCGATGAGCGTGGTGGTGGCGAAGAACCTGCAGCAGGGTGAAACCTCTGTGCCGCAGCCGTCATCAACCAGCCACGGTCATCTGCCGATCAAGGGCGCCGACGGCGTACTGATCACCTTTGCCAAGTGCTGCCGCCCTATCCCTGGCGATCCAATTATTGCTCACGTCAGCCCGGGTAAAGGTCTGGTTATCCATCACGAATCCTGTCGTAACATCCGCGGCTATCAGAAAGAGCCAGAGAAGTTTATGGCGGTCGAGTGGGATAAAGAGACCGAGCAGGAATTTATCACCGAGATCAAGGTAGATATGTTCAACCACCAGGGCGCGCTGGCGAACCTGACCGCGGCGATCAATACCGCCTCTTCGAATATTCATAGCCTGAATACCGAAGAGAAGGATGGCCGGGTCTACAGCGCCTTTATTCGTCTGACCGCGCGGGACCGTGTGCATCTGGCGAATATCATGCGTAAAATCCGCGTGATGGCTGACGTCATTAAAGTCACCCGTAACCGAAACTAGTTTTATGAATTCAACGCGTTATGCCCGGATCTGCGAAATGCTTGCCAGGCGTCAGCCCGATCTGACGGTGTGCATGGAGCAGGTGCATAAACCTCATAACGTTGCTGCTATCGTCCGTACCGCTGATGCCGTCGGCGTGCATGAAGTGCACGCCGTCTGGAAGGGGACGCGGATGCGTCCTATGGCCTCGGCTGCCGCAGGCAGCAACAGCTGGGTACAGGTCAAAGCCCACGACACTATTGGCGAAGCCATTTCGCATCTGAAAGGGCGCGGCATGCAGATTCTGGCGACCCACCTTTCCGACAAAGCCGTCGATTTCCGTGAAATTGATTACACCCGCCCGACCTGCATTCTGATGGGTCAGGAGAAGACGGGGATCACCCAGGAAGCCTTAGATCTGGCGGATCAGGACATCATCATTCCGATGATCGGCATGGTGCAGTCGCTGAACGTCTCCGTGGCCTCCGCCCTCATTCTGTATGAAGCCCAGCGTCAGCGGCAAAATGCCGGGATGTACAAACGCGAGAACAGTATGCTGCCGGACGACGAGCAGCAGCGCCTGCTGTTTGAAGGCGGTTATCCGGTGCTGGCCAGAGTGGCGAAGCAGAAAAAATTACCGTACCCCCACGTGAATCTGCAGGGCGAGATTGAAGCCGATGCGACGTGGTGGGCGACGATGCAGGCGGCGAAGTAAATTATGCAGGGCCGTCTGCTGGATGCTGTGCCGCTCAATTCCCTGACGGGTGTTGGCGCAGCCCAGAGCAGCAAACTGGCGAAAATTGGCCTGCATACCGTGCAGGATCTCCTCCTGCACCTCCCCCTGCGTTACGAAGACCGCACTCAGCTTTACCAGATTGGTGAACTTCTGCCTGGCATTTACGCCACCGTTGAAGGCGAAGTCCTGAACTGCAACATCACCTTCGGCGGTCGCCGGATGATGACCTGCCAGATCAGCGACGGCTCCGGCATCCTGACGATGCGCTTTTTTAACTTCAATGCGGCAATGAAAAACAGCCTCGCCACTGGACGACGGGTGCTGGCCTATGGCGAAGCCAAACGCGGGAAATATGGCGCGGAGATGATCCACCCGGAGTACCGCGTGCAGGGCGATCTCAGCACGCCGGAGATGCAGGAGACGCTGACGCCGGTCTACCCGACCACCGAAGGCGTTAAGCAGGCGACGCTGCGCAAGCTGACCGATCAGGCGCTGGAGCTGCTGGACACCTGCGCCATTGCCGAACTTCTGCCGCCGGAGCTGGCGCAGGGGATGATGAGCCTGCCGGATGCGTTGCGTACTCTCCATCGCCCGCCGCCCTCACTGCTGTTGAGCGATTTAGAGAGCGGGCAACACCCGGCGCAGCGACGTCTGATTCTTGAAGAGTTACTGGCGCACAACCTGAGCATGCTGGCGCTGCGCGCCGGGGCACAGCGTTTTCACGCCCTGCCGCTCCCGGCCCGTAATGAATTAAAAGAGAGGCTTCTGGCCTCGCTGCCGTTTAAACCCACCGGGGCGCAGGCCCGCGTCACCGCCGAGATCGAGCATGATATGGCGCTGGACGTGCCGATGATGCGCCTGGTGCAGGGCGACGTAGGCTCGGGCAAAACGCTGGTGGCCGCCCTGGCCGCGTTACGCGCCATTGCCCACGGTAGACAGGTCGCCCTGATGGCGCCTACCGAACTACTGGCCGAGCAGCACGCCAACAATTTCCGCGCCTGGTTTGCGCCGCTGGGCGTGGAGGTGGGCTGGCTTGCCGGTAAGCAAAAAGGCAAAGCGCGACAGGCGCAGCAGGAAGCCATTGCCAGCGGTCAGGTGCAGATGATTGTCGGCACCCATGCCATCTTCCAGGAGCAGGTGCAGTTCCACGGTCTGGCACTGGTGATCATTGATGAGCAGCACCGTTTTGGTGTGCATCAGCGTCTGGCGCTGTGGGAGAAAGGTCTCCAGCAGGGTTATCATCCGCACCAGCTGATCATGACCGCCACGCCCATCCCCCGCACCCTGGCGATGACCGCCTATGCCGATCTCGACACCTCCGTTATCGACGAGCTGCCCCCGGGCCGCACGCCGGTAACCACCGTCGCCATCCCGGATACACGCCGCAGCGACATCATCGATCGCGTGCGCAACGCCTGCCTGCAGGAAGGGCGTCAGGCCTACTGGGTCTGTACCCTGATTGAAGAGTCCGATCTGCTGGAAGCGCAGGCGGCAGAAGCCACCTGGGAAGAGTTAAAGCTGGCCCTGCCGGAGCTGAACGTCGGGCTGGTGCATGGCCGGATGAAACCTGCGGAAAAACAGGCGGTGATGCAGGCCTTCAAGCAGGGCGAACTGCATCTGCTGATTGCCACCACGGTGATTGAAGTGGGGGTGGATGTGCCTAACGCCAGCCTGATGATCATCGAAAACCCGGAACGTCTGGGTCTGGCGCAGCTGCACCAGCTGCGTGGCCGCGTCGGACGTGGCGCGGTGGCCTCGCACTGCGTATTGCTCTATAAAGCCCCACTGTCGAAAACGGCGCAAAAACGTTTGCAGGTGTTACGCGACAGCAATGACGGCTTTGTGATTGCGCAACAGGATCTGGAGATCCGTGGGCCGGGAGAGTTGCTCGGCACCCGTCAGACCGGTAACGCCGAGTTTAAAGTGGCAGATTTGATGCGCGATCAGGGCATGATCCCCGAAGTTCAGCGTCTGGCACGCCATATTCATGAACGCTACCCCGAACAGGCGGCAGCGTTAATCGATCGCTGGATGCCAGAGACCGGGCGTTACTCGAACGCCTGATCAGCCGAATATGGGCAGCATCAGATAGAGCTTAATCACGATCGCGTTGACGATATCAATAAAGAACGCCCCCACCATCGGCACCACCAGAAACGCCATATGCGACGGACCGAAACGCTCGGTAATGGCCTGCATGTTGGCGATCGCCGTCGGCGTTGCCCCCAGACCAAAGCCGCAATGGCCGGCCGCCAGCACCGCCGCATCGTAGTTTTTACCCATCATCCGCCAGGTAACGAACATGGCGTACAGCGCCATAAACAGGGCCTGCACGATCAGGATCGCCAGCATTGGCAGCGCAAGCGAGGCCAGCTCCCACAGCTTCAGGCTCATCAGCGCCATCGCCAGGAACAGCGACAGGCAGACGTTGCCCAACACCGACACCGCCCGCTCAAAGACGCGATAAAAGCCCATCAGGGCCAGGCCGTTGCTGAGGATTACCCCCACAAACAACACGCAGACAAAGACCGGCAGCTCCAGCACGGTGCCAGCCAGCAATTGCGCAATCACCTTGCCCACCGTCAGGCAGATGGCGATCAGGGCGATGGTTTCAATCAGCACCAGGGAGGTGATCATGCGTCCAACGTCCGGCTTTTCAAATGCCGATGGCGTCAACTCATCGTCCGGGCAGCCATTCGGGTTGGTGGAGCGCTTCACCAGAAAGCGCGCGACCGGTCCGCCGATCAGGCCACCCAACACCAGCCCGAAGGTGGCGCAGGCCATTGCCACTTCGGTGGCATTCTGGAAGCCATAGCGTTCAACAAACAGCTTGCTCCAGGCCGCGCCGGTACCGTGACCGCCCGACAGGGTAATCGAACCGGCCAGCAGGCCCATCAGTGGGTCCAGCCCCAGCAGCGACGCCATGCCGATGCCGATGGCGTTCTGCATCACCAGCAGACCGACCACCACAATTAAGAACACCCCAAGCACCTTCCCGCCTGCCCGCAAGCTGGAGAGGTTGGCGTTCAGGCCGATAGTGGCGAAAAAGGCCAGCATCAGCGGGTCTTTTAAGGTCATATCAAAGTTGATTTCCCAGCCCATGCTTTTTTTCAGCACCAGCAGCGCGATGGCGGCCAGCAATCCGCCCGCAACGGGCTCCGGGATGGTGTATTTTCTGAGGAAGGGAACGCTGTGAACCAGTTTACGGCCAAGCAGTAAAACGAGAGTTGCCGCAACGAGGGTCGACAACGTATCGAGATGAATCATAGTGGGCTCCTTTTAAGGCACGTGCTCCATCAACATGCGCGTTTTCCTGTAACGTTTGCGTGTTATTAGCGCAATCGGGAGCAGGAGTGTAATGAACTTTGCCGCATCAGGACAGAAAAAGCCGTCCTGGACGGGTGAATTTATCAACGTTTTTTGTTAGCAATCGTTTGCTTTTCTCATCCACTCGGCTAAAATGCCCGCTTTTCCTCCAGGGGTTTGCAGCAGATGTCCGTTAACGCCATTGAACAGCAGGATGCGCAACCGATTGCGCAGACGCAAAACAGTGAACTGATTTACCGTCTTGAAGACCGTCCGCCGCTGGCGCAGACCTTGTTTGCCGCCTGTCAGCATCTGCTGGCGATGTTTGTGGCCGTTATTACCCCAGCCCTGCTGATCTGCCAGGCTCTCGGTTTACCGGCGCAGGACACCCAGCACATCATCAGCATGTCACTGTTTGCCTCGGGCGTGGCCTCCATTATTCAGATTAAAGCCTGGGGGCCGGTGGGTTCCGGTCTGCTGTCGATTCAGGGCACCAGCTTTAACTTTGTTGCCCCGCTGATCATGGGCGGTACGGCGCTGAAAACCGGCGGCGCGGATGTACCTACCATGATGGCGGCGCTGTTCGGCACCCTGATGCTGGCAAGCTGCACCGAGATGGTGATCTCCCGCGTTCTGCACCTGGCGCGCCGCATTATTACCCCGCTGGTCTCCGGCGTAGTGGTGATGATTATCGGCCTGTCGCTGATTCAGGTGGGTCTGACCTCCATCGGCGGCGGCTACGCGGCGATGAACGACCACACCTTCGGCGCCCCGAAAAACCTGCTGCTGGCGGGCATTGTGCTGGCGATCATTATTCTGCTTAACCGTCAGCGTAACCCGTACCTGCGCGTCGCCTCGCTGGTGATCGCCATGGCGGCAGGCTACCTGGCCGCATGGGCGATGGGCATGCTGCCGCAGTCTGTTGCGCCGACCGACAGCCCGCTGATCATGGTGCCGACGCCGCTCTACTACGGCCTGGGCATTGACTGGAGCCTGTTGCTGCCGCTGATGCTGGTGTTTATGATCACCTCGCTGGAAACCATCGGCGACATTACCGCGACCTCTGACGTCTCTGAGCAGCCGGTCTCTGGCCCGCTGTATATGAAGCGCCTGAAAGGCGGCGTCCTGGCCAACGGTCTGAACTCGTTTGTCTCCGCCGTGTTCAACACCTTCCCGAACTCCTGCTTCGGCCAGAACAACGGCGTGATCCAGCTGACCGGCGTTGCCAGCCGCTACGTGGGCTTTGTCGTGGCGCTGATGCTGGTTTTACTGGGCCTGTTCCCGGCGGTGAGCGGCTTTGTGCAGCACATTCCTGAGCCGGTCCTGGGCGGCGCAACGCTGGTGATGTTTGGCACCATCGCGGCATCGGGGGTGCGTATCGTCTCCCGCGAGCCGCTGAACCGCCGCGCTATCATGATCATCGCCCTGTCGCTGGCGGTGGGTCTGGGTGTTTCTCAGCAGCCGCTGATCCTGCAGTTTGCCCCGGACTGGGTGAAGAACCTGCTCTCTTCCGGCATCGCCGCCGGTGGGATCACCGCTATCGTCCTGAACCTGATTTTCCCGCCAGAAAAGAACTGATCTCCCTTTACGGCAGCAGGCAACTGCTGCCGTGACACGTAATTACACCATTCCCGCCTTGAGCATTGCGCATAAATCGTGCATAACTCCTTTATGTTCGTTTTACGTGATGGAAGACCATGAAATTTATTGGAAAGCTTCTCGTCGGTATTCTGGCCGTTCTGCTTATTGCGATCCTCGCGCTCTATATCCTTGTACAAACCCGCTGGGGAGCGGCGCAGGTCAGCAGCTGGATCACGGTAAACACCGATTACGAACTCAATTTCGACCTGATGGATCACCGTTTTTCGTCGCCCACGCACCTGGTGCTGAAAAACGTCACCTTCGGGCGCGACGGCCAACCCGCGACGCTGGTCGCCAAAATGGTGGATATCGGCGTGAGCAGCCGCCAGCTCACCGACCCGCTGCACATGGACACCATCACCCTGTTTGACGGCACGCTTAACCTCTCGCCCCAGACCGCTCCGCTCCCCTTCCAGGCCGATCGCCTGCTGCTGAACAACATGGCGTTTAACAGCCCGAATACCGAATGGGATCTCAGCGCCCAGAAGGTGACCGGCGGCGTGCGCCCCTGGGACCCTGAAGCGGGCAACGTGCTGGGTAAAAAAGCGCAGATCCAGATCAGCGCCGGGTCGCTGACGCTGAACGGCGTACCGGCCAGCAACGTGCTGATTGAAGGCGAACTGAACGGTAAAGAGGTGGTGCTGACCACCATCGGCGCAGACATGGCCCGGGGCTCGCTCACCGGCACCGCGCGTCGCGACGCCAACGGCGGCTGGAAGGTGGACAACATGCGCCTGAATGAGATCCGCCTGCAGAGTGATAAATCCCTTGCCGACTTCTTCGCCCCCATCACCACACTGCCGTCGTTGCAGATTGGCCGCCTGGATGTGACCGACGCCCGCCTGCAGGGGCCGGACTGGGCAGTCACCGATCTCGATTTAAACCTGCGCAACCTGACCCTGAGCCAGGGCGACTGGCAGAGTGAGGATGGCCGCCTGTCGATGAACGCCAGTGAGTTTATCTACGGTTCACTGCATCTGTTCGACCCGATCCTCAACGCCGAATTCTCCCCGCAGGGGATCGCCCTGCGCCAGTTCACCTCACGCTGGGAAGGCGGAATGGTGCGCACCTCCGGCAACTGGTTGCGCAGCGGTAAAGCCCTGGTGCTGGATGATGTCGCCGTCGCCGGGCTGGAATACACCCTGCCGGAAAACTGGAAAACGCAGTGGATGACGACCCTGCCGGAATGGCTGCACAGCGTTACGCTGCGCAAATTTGGCCTGAGCCGCAACCTGGTGATCGATGTCGACGCCGCCTTCCCGTGGCAGATCACCGCTCTCGATGGTTATGGTACCAACCTGCAACTGGCGAAAGATCGCGAGTGGGGGGTCTGGTCAGGCACTGCCACCCTGAACGGTGCGGCCGCCACCTTTAATCGCGTGGACGTGCGCCGTCCGTCGCTGTCGCTTACCGCCAACGCCTCGACGATTGCCATCAATGAACTGAGCGCCTTTACCGAGAAAGGGATCCTGGAAGCGAAGGCCAGCGTATCGCAGACCCCGGTGCGCCAGACTACCGTTAATCTGACCGGGCGCGGCGTACCGTTGAACATTATCCAGCAGTGGGGATGGCCAGCGCTGCCAGTGTCCGGCGACGGCAATCTTCAGCTCACCGCCAGCGGCAACGTGCAGAAAGATTCCCCGTTAAAACCGACGGTTAACGGCAAGCTGAATGCGGTAAATATGGATAAGCAACAGGTGACCCAGACGATGACGGGTGGAGCGGTGAATACGGTGGCACCACCACCCGCACCATAATGTGGGCCCGGTAAGCGCAGCGCCACCGGGCATCAGACCGCACTGCATTGCCGGGTGACGGCTTCGCCTTACCCGGCCTACAAAACCCACAGCCTGCACGACCCGTAGGCCCGGTAAGCGCAGCGCCACCGGGCATCAGACCGCACTGCATTGCCGGGTGGCGGCTTCGCCTTACCCGGCCTACAAAACCCACAGCATACACGATCCGTAGGCCCGGCAAGCAACGCGCCGCCGGGCTTTTCCAGACGACTCAGAGGTGAACCACCACCTCATCCCCTTCGGCTTTCACCACCACGCCCCACTCGCTGCTGATGTTGGATGCGCCTTTCACGCCGCTAATCTGCGGCATATTGCGCAGGCAGACCGTCCAGTTCCGCGCCTCGCCGCTCCCTTTTAACGTTATGGTATCGCCGCTGCGCGTCGCGGTCAGGGTAAAGGCCACATCACCGTTCGCCGCAGGGACTTCGCTTACCGCCTTGGCGCCATCGGCCAGGTTAAACAGCTGGAAGGCGGTGCCTTCGTTCCAGGCGTAGTCCGGTTTCTGGTCGTTGTTACCCAGCGCCAGCAGGGTGTTATCACGCACGTAGACCGGCAGGCTCTGGAAATCGTGCTGCTGTTTGTGCCAGCGGCTGCCCTGCAATTCGTCGTTATGCCACAGGTGCGTCCAGCGCCCTTCCGGCAGGTAAAACTGCACGTCGCCCGCCTCGCTGAATACAGGCGCCACCATCACCGCATCCCCCAGCATATACTGGCGGTCGAGGTAGTCGCAGGCCGGATCGTCCGGGAACTCGAGCATCATCGCCCGCAGCATTGGCGTGCCGAACTCGCGGGCCAGCGCCGCCTGGCGATAGAGGTACGGCATCATCCGGCATTTCAGCTGGGTAAAGTGGCGCACCACATCACAGGACTCGTCATCATACGCCCACGGCACCCGGTAGGATTTGCTACCATGCAGGCGGCTGTGGCTGGAGAGCAGCCCGAACGCGCACCAGCGTTTGTAGACGTGCGCCGGGGCGGTGTTTTCGAATCCGCCGATATCGTGGCTCCAGAACCCAAATCCGGAGAGCCCAATCGACAGCCCGCCGCGCAGGCTTTCGGCCATCGATTCATAGTTGGCGTAGCAGTCGCCGCCCCAGTGAACCGGGAACTGTTGCGCCCCCACCGAGGCCGAGCGAGCGAACAGCACCGCCTCTTCCTCGCCCACCGTCTCTTTCAGCACGTTCCACACCAGTTCGTTGTAGATGTAGGCGTAATGGTTGTGCATTTTCTGCGGATCGGAACCGTCAAACCACTGCACGTCGGTCGGAATGCGCTCGCCAAAGTCGGTTTTAAAGCAGTCGACGCCAATATCCACCAGGCCTTTCAGCTTGTCGGCGTACCAGGCACAAGCCTCCGGATTGGTGAAGTCGTAGATCGCCAGCCCCGGCTGCCATTTATCCCACTGCCACAGGGAGCCATCCGGACGTTTCAGCAGATAGCCCTTCTCTTTCAGCTCCTTAAATACGGGTGATTTCTGCCCGATGTAGGGGTTGATCCACACGCAGACCTTGAGCCCTTTCTCCTTCAGGCGGCGGATCATCCCTTCCGGGTCCGGGAAGGTGACCGGGTCCCACTCAAAGTCGCACCACTGGAAGGCCTTCATCCAGAAGCAGTCGAAGTGGAAGACGTGCAGGGGCAGGTCGCGCTCCGCCATGCCGTCGATAAAGCTGTTCACCGTCGCTTCGTCGTAGTTGGTGGTGAACGAGGTGGTGAGCCACAGGCCGAACGACCATGCTGGCGGCAGCGCAGGACGCCCGGTGAACTGCGTATAGCGGTTCAGCACCTCTTTCGGCGTCGGGCCGTCGATGACGAAGTACTCCAGATATTCACCCTCGACGCTAAACTGCACTTTCGACACCTTCTCGGAGCCGATTTCAAAGGAGACGTTTTCCGGGTGGTTCACCAGCACGCCGTAGCCGCGGTTTGTGAGGTAGAACGGGATATTTTTGTACGACTGCTCGGTGCTGGTGCCGCCGTCGCGGTTCCAGGTTTCGACCGTCTGGCCGTTGCGCACCAGGGCGGTAAAGCGCTCGCCCAGGCCGTAGACGGTTTCACCCACGCCCAGATCCAGACGCTCAAACATGTAGTTGCGATCGGTATTGCCGTCCTGCACGTAACCGTTATTTTTCAACTGGCTGCCGGTGATGCGTTGCCCGTCGCGGAAGAAATCCAGCGACCAGAACTCGCCTTTGGTGACGCGCACGCTGATGTTGCCGCTTTTCAGCTCAGCAAACTCCGCGTTGTTTTCAATCTGCACGTTAACGTCTTTCAGGACGTTGAGCGGATAGTGTGGACCGTTATTCAGCGCGCCCTGGAAGTGCTCGATGCGCACCCCGACAATGCCCTCCTGCGGCGAGAACAGGCGCACGGTGAACATCAGGGTATCCAGCTGCCAGGTGCGCTCGCGCACGTCGCGCGGGGCCACATAGACCACCAGGTCGTTGCCCTGCTGCTCCACATCGAATACCTGAACCGGATAGGTCACGTTCAGACCCGGTTGAATTAGCCAGTTTCCATCACTGATTTTCATGCTTTCGTCCTCTTAGTTCTGCAATTCTTTGCTGACCGGCAGGATGTTAAATTCCTGCTCGTTACGTCGCGCGCCCTGCGCCAGATCGTTCATGATTTTGACCAGGAATGGCGTCTTCAGGCTGTAGTAGCGTTTGGCGATCACCGCGCTCAGCAGGTAGCAAGCGGCGGGTACCAGGGTAAACAGGGCGATGATAATGCTGATGGTGGCGCTGTTCTGGGTTTTGGCTGCGGCATCGTAGCCGCCGCCAGCCAGCATCCAGCCGATTAACGCCCCGCCCAGCGCCAGACCCAGCTTGAGCACGAACAGCGTGCCCGCAAAGCTGATGCCGGTGAGGCGTTTGCCGTTGGTCCACTCGCCGTAATCGACGGTGTCGGACATCATCACCCACTGGATCGGCGTCACCAGCTGGTGCAGGACACCAATCACGAAGATAAAGCCGAACATGGTGATGCTGGCCTGCATTGGCACGAAGAACATCGCCACGCTCGCCACCGCCAGCAGGGCATTGGTCCACCAGAAGACGCTGACCTTGCACTTCCAGTCGGTAAGCGGTTTCGCCAGCGCCGAGCCAATGAGGTTGCCGACGCAGTAGGTGGTAAGGAAGGCGACAAACAGCTCCGGCGAGCCCATGAGCCAGGTGACGTAATACATCATCGCCCCGCCGCGCACGCAGACCGCCAGAATATTGAGGATGGTAAGCAGCCCGACGATGCGCCACTGGTCGTTCTTCCAGATGTCGCGCAGATCTTCGCGCATGGAGGTGGTGCTCGGCGGCACCTGGATGCGCTCTTTGGTGGTGAAGAAGCAGAACGCCAGCATCAGGAACGCTACCACCGACAGCACCGCGATACCGCCCTGGAAGCCGAGTGCCTTATTCTCGCCGCCAATCATATTCACCAGCGGCATCATCAGTACCGTGGAGAGCATGCCGCCCGCCGTCGCCAGCACGAAGCGCCAGGACTGGAGGGAGATACGCTGCGTCGGGTCATTGGTGATCACCCCACCCAGGGCGCAGTACGGGATGTTGACCACGGTATAGAGCACGGTCAGCAGGGTGTAAGTGACAGCGGCGTAGATCATTTTACCGTTCAGGCTGAGGTCCGGCGTGGTGTAGGCCAGCACGCAGACCAGACCAAACGGGATCGCCCCGAACAGTATCCACGGGCGGAACTTACCCCAACGGCTGCGGGTGCGGTCGGCTATCAGCCCCATACAGGGGTCGGAGACAGCATCCAGCGCACGCGCCAGCAGGAACATGGTGCCGACGAACCCGGCGGGGATGCCGAAGATATCGGTATAGAAAAACATCATGTAGAGCATAACGTTGTCGAAAATGATGTGACTTGCGGCGTCACCCATGCCGTAACCAATTTTCTCTTTGACGGATAAGACTTCGCTTTTCATTGTTTTTCCTTCACGCGTAGGGCGCTGAGACCGGTTACATTTTTTGTAAACCATTCACCCACGGGCAGGTATTGCGTTTTCTGGTTACTTTTTTACGTTTCTTGTTTTTTGTGATCGCGGTAAAAGTGCGTGGGCGGAAAATGTAAGCTGAGGATTTTCTTAGGGATTACGCTAGAGGGGTTAACACAGGTCAAAAAAGGGGTGAAATAAGTGAGGGAAAAGATGGGGTAAACGATTGAAAGTAGCTATAATGCGCCCGCCTCCATGTAGCAATCGAGGCGCGGAAGATCGTCATCTCCGGTGAGGTGGCTGGACTTCAAATCCAGTTGGGGCCGCCAGCGGTCCTGGGCAGGTTCGACTCCTGTGATCTTCCGCCAAAATTGTAATGCCCCCATCTCACTGGACGCATACCTCTTTCAGTCAAAACCACACATAATCTTTATAGAAAGCTCTATTTTTTTCTTTCTAAATGTAGTACTCATCTATAAAATAATTTAATGCTTTTATTTTCCCCATAATGATTATAGATAATTAAAATGAATAACGCGCAGCCAATCCCTATTGATAAAAAAGATTCTGAAGAAATTATAAATGCACCAATAGCCGATGATCATAGGAAAAGATGTTATTGGGACGTTATATATGATAAAAATATTAACCTCGATAAATTTAAAAAAATGCATTTAGATGCTGTTAATGAAATGCGCAATAATGGAGATCATCTAAAGCATTATGTTATACACATTTCTTCTCCTGAGAGCGCACAAAATCAAGCTATACCAAATACTAAAAGATTAATTATAGAAGATGCTGTTTTTGATGTGTGTGATTTTTTAGGAGATAACACCAATCAGAAAATAACTTTCAAAAACTGCGAGTTTAGAAAGGTATACTTTGGCCATTCTGTATTTAATGATGTCAACTTTGAAAATTGCACTTTTAAGAAGACTTCATTCGCTTTGGCTAAATTTAGCCGTTGTTCATTCAATGAAAAATGTAAGTTTAAGAAAGTTTCTATATCTGGTGGGAAAACCGTTTTCGAAGATACCACTATACTTTCTTCTACTTTTATTCAAAATGCATATATATACGCAACACAAAAATACTGTGACAAAAGAAACCTAAACATTTACGATCAAGAATATCGCATGTATTCCTCTCTTGTAAAACTAAGTAGGAATATTATTACATCAGTCACCAACATAGGGGACGATGATATTTACTATGATGCAATTAAAACACTATTCAAACTAAGAATAAAAGAAAAAGAGTCGAAGATAAAGCTAGATTCCGAACAAATCGGAACTGCCATGAAAACTAAAAAAAAGCTAACGAAGAAAGCTAAAGGTTACTTTAAACTTTCATGGAACAAATTACATTGCATTTTATTCCCCATTGAAAAAATTATTCTCAGCTCATTTGGTTTTATTAATGGCTGGGGGAACAGCTTTATAAGATGTATAGGTTTTGGTTTCTTAATTTTAGTTTCATATACAATCTTATACACTTATCAATCGTGGGATGCACAAGTTAATCTTAGAGGATTTTTTATCTTACTATTTGAAAGTTATATGAAAAGTTTAGATGTAACTCTTTTAGTGGGTTACACAAAATACTCAACACCTAGCGATAGCCTGTTATCTCAATTTTTGGTACAATCTAATATGCTATTAGGTTTAGCTTGGTATGGCGTAAGCCTCCCAACATTAATTAATAAAATAAGCATGGCCAGAATATGATCGAAATAGAAAATCAAAATGCGTTGAAGTGCCTTATTCTCTTTGGAAGCCATGCCCGAGGAGATATTGACATACATTCAGATTTTGATCTTTTGGGTATTAATGACTCTAAAGATTACACTGTCAAAGATGTCGGGAAAGTAAATTTCTCCTTGTATTCAACATCTGAATCATTGAAGTTAGCAAGTGAAGGTAATTTGTTTTTCCTTCATATCATAAAAGAAGGGAAATGCTTGTTCAACGACGCTTTTTTTTCTCAACTTAAAGAATCTTTTATTTATAAAGAATCTTATTTAGAGGATGCAGTTGTCGCTTATTTTCTAGCGGAGAAAATCCTTGGGCATAAGGATATCATAACTAATTGGGTAATTGCTAATAAAAGAATATCATGGTGTGTAAGAACCATATTAATCGCATTATCAGCCAATGAAAAGAACCCTATTTTTTCAAAGTATGAATTAGCGAATGTTGCGTTCAAAAGAAATTATTCGCCTAAAGAATCCATTTCTCTTATTGACGCAAAATCAAGATATAAAAAGGACGATAAAATATTGCTTATGCTTCAAGATTTTTTGATTGAACATCAAGAACTAAAAGGGCAAATATCGAAAGGGATTTTGTATTCTAAAGGAATAGTATCTTCAACACTATTTTCAATAATTAACACATCGCCTGTTTTTTACCATTAAATACAGCTATTAATATCATCATTTTTTAAATGTCTATGATGATATTATTTTTTGTCGAAAAATTCGGCATCTAATCTTTTCGTACAAGCCTCTTTAACCCACTTACTAAAATTCCCTTTCCCCGCAGCTTTCTCAATCTGTTCCAAAAGCTCGTCCTCGAACCGGATGTTCTTCATCGTGCTTTTCTTGCGGTCAAAATTTGGCTTCTTTTTCTCTTGCATGGTAGGTACCATTTCGGTTAGTTTATCACCACGTGGTACCTACCACATGGATTCAGATTTCAAGCAACGCCCGGTAGTGTTCGAGCACTAAAGGGCGTCTAACCTCACCAACTATCAAGGAGTTGATTATGGCTGATTCGCATTCTACCCCAGAAGCTACCGCAACCGGAACTGAGCGTACATTAATTGTGGGATATCGCCCGCAAGGTCGCGATCGCAGTACGCCAAACCTGATCCTTTCCGGTAAATGGCTGCGCGCGGCGGGGTTTGATACCGGGGATAAAGTCACGGTAAAAGTCATGGATGGCTGCATCGTGGTGATGGCGCCCAACCCCCATGAGAAAAAGCTGTTGGAAGAGTTAAAGCAGGCGCAGCAGAAGCTGAAAGGCATT
This sequence comes from Leclercia sp. M50, assembly GCF_037150775.1. NCBI lineage: Bacteria > Pseudomonadati > Pseudomonadota > Gammaproteobacteria > Enterobacterales > Enterobacteriaceae > Leclercia > Leclercia sp. M50. The sequence goes on along the minus strand of NZ_JBBCPK010000071.1, from coordinate 316 downwards.
GAAGGAGCGCTGGCTCTGGCGTCGTGATCAGAGAGCAAACCTACAGCAATGAACAAATCATCAGAAAGTAAATAGCTTACAGTGGCTCCCTGGTCCGGCTGAAAATCGCTGAGGCGTTGACCGCAGGCCGGGGCGAGGCGCATGGATGCGCCGAGAGGGCGTGACCTACAGGGATGTAGGATCGCGCCCGACCCGAAAGCCGTAGGGAATAAGCTGAAGACAAAATTGCCGGGAGCAATTTTGGACAGCGCTTGCGCTGGCCCCGAAGGGGTGAGCCCCAGGGATGGGGCGAACAATCCGCGAAGCGGCGATTTTC
>NZ_JBBCPK010000070.1:0-25417 GCF_037150775.1 Leclercia sp. M50 | reverse complement strand
ATACTTTGCTGGCGGCGCTGGTCTGTATCGCCCCGGTACTGCTGGGGATCACCGCCATCCCGGATGGCAACGGCAAGAACCAGGCCGGTGAGAGCAAAAAGGGTGAGAAAGGCGTGCCGTTTTATCGCGATATGCAGCTGATGCTGATTGGCGTGGTGGTCCTGGCGATGGCCTTTGCCGAAGGCTCTGCAAACGACTGGCTACCGCTGCTGATGGTGGACGGCCACGGGTTCAGCCCCACCTCCGGCTCGCTGATTTACGCCGGGTTTACGCTCGGTATGACCGTCGGTCGCTTTACCGGCGGCTGGTTTATCGACCGCTACAGCCGCGTGACGGTGGTCCGCGCCAGCGCCCTGCTGGGCGGGCTGGGTATTGCATTGATTATTTTTGTTGATGTCGACTGGGTGGCCGGCGTGTCGGTGATCCTGTGGGGACTTGGCGCTTCGCTCGGCTTCCCGCTCACCATCTCGGCAGCCAGCGATACCGGCCCGGATGCGCCAGGGCGTGTCAGCGTGGTCGCCACCACCGGCTATCTCGCCTTCCTGGTGGGCCCGCCGCTGCTGGGCTTCCTCGGGGAGCACTATGGCTTACGCAGCGCAATGATGGTGGTACTGGGCTTAGTGATCATTGCCGCCCTGGTCGCCCGGGCGGTCGCTAAACCGGCGTCGCAGAGTGAATCTGTCATGGAGAATGGATAATGAGCGTTAAGATGATTGCGGTTGATATGGATGGCACCTTCCTGAACGATGCGAAGGAGTACAATCGCGCGCGCTTTCTGCGCCAGTATGCGCAAATGAAGGAGCGTGGCATACGGTTTGTGGTCGCCAGCGGTAACCAGTACTACCAGCTGATCTCCTTTTTCCCGGAGATAGCCGATGAGATCGCCTTCGTCGCTGAAAACGGCGGCTGGGTGGTGAATGCCGGAGAGGATATTTATAACGGCGAGCTGACCCAGGCGCAGTTCGCCACCGTCGCAGAGTTTCTCTGTTCCATCCCGGAAGTGGAAGTGATCGCCTGCGGGAAAGGCAGCGCCTATACCCTCAAGCATTATGGCGAAGCGTTCCACGACGTTGCCGCGAAGTATTATCACCGCCTGGAAAAGGTAGATAACTTCGACAACTTTAACGATATCTTCTTTAAATTCGGGCTGAATCTGCCGGATGAGGCGATCCCGCGTATCCAGGAGATGATCCACGACAAACTGAGCGATATTATGGTGCCGGTGACCACCGGCTACGGCAATATCGACCTTATCCTGCCGGGGATCCACAAGGCCAACGGCCTGCGTCTGCTTCAGGAGCTGTGGGGCATTGATGACAGCGAAGTGGTCGCCTTTGGCGACAGCGGTAATGACATGGAGATGCTGAGCCAGGCCGGGTTTAGTTTTGCGATGGCAAACGCCCGGGATCACATCAAGGCGGTTGCCCGCTATGAAGCACCGAATAATAACGACGAAGGGGTGCTGGAGGTGATTGACCGCGTGTTGAAGCGGGAAGCGCCGTTCAATTAAGGCCCCGCCCGGCGGCGCTTCGCTTGCACGGGCCTACGATTTTGTAGGCCGGGTAAGCGCAGCGCCACCCGGCAAAAATGCGAGCACAGTGCCTATGCCCGGCGGCGCTTCGCTTGCGCAGGCCTACGGGTTCGCAGGTCTTGTAGGCCGGGTAAGGCTAAGCCGCCACCCGGCAAAATGCGGGCACCATGCCCGCTTAATCCGGTTGTAACGAACTGCCTACCCGCTTGTCTTTCAGGAAGACAAACATCAGCGCCAGCCACAGCAGGCCGTTTACCAGATTAAACAGGCTGAACAGCCCGTTGCCGCCGCTGCTGAAGGCGTGTTTGCTCACCTCAATGCCCACGGTAAAGATCAGCATCTGTAACATGCCCATCGCCGCCGACACCGTCCCTTTGCTCACCTCGCTGGCAAACAGCGTCAGGCGCACCAGGCCGGCGTTTGCCAGCCCAATACCAAACGCGTAGATGCTGAGTCCGGCGGTCATCCACAGGTAAGCGTGCGATGAGACGACCGTCGCCACCGCGGCCACCACCAGCCCAATCACGATCGGCCAGCCGCCCATAATAATCAGCGAGCGCACGGTACGGCGCGAGGTCAAACGGGCCAGCACGATATTACCCACAATCAGCGCACCAAAAATCGGCACCTGCAGCAGGCCATATTCGTAGCTGCTGAGGTTTTCGCCGCTGATGATGATCACCGGCGACTGGGCGATCCACGCCAGCAGCGGCAGGCAGACAAAGCCAATCGCCAGCGCCCCGGCCACAAAGCGACCGTTTTTCAGCACCTCTTTATAGTCGCGCCCCAGCTCCTGCAGTGAGAGCTTTTCGCCGATGCGGGTAGCCGTTTCGGGCATCGCCCGGTGCAGACCATAAAACGAGATGGCGGCCAACACGGCAAACAGCACAAACATCCCCTCCCATGGCGCGACGTGCACCCACGCCGCCCCTACCAGGGGGCCCAGCAGCGGCGCAATCAGCGCCACGTTAGCCATCAGGGCGGTGATTTTGATGCACACCGCCTCCTCAAACGACTCCTGGATGGCGGCGTACCCGACCGCGCCGATAAAGCACAGGCTGACCCCCTGTAAAAAACGCAGCACCATAAACTGCTCGATGGTTTGCGCCAGCAGGGTCGCCAGACAGGTGACGATAAACCACGCCACCCCGGTGAGCATCACCGGACGACGGCCAATACGGTCCGACAGCGGGCCGAGCAGCCACTGTAAAAACATCCCCCCCGCCAGGTAAGCGGTCATGGAGGTTGGCACCCACTCGATCCCGGCGTTGTACTGCGCCACCACGGCGAGCATGCCGGGCTGGATCATATCGTTACCGATATAGGTGGAGAATTCGTAAAGCACCAGGCACAGGGGGAACAACAACGCCTGACGCCCCAGGCGAGTGCCAGAAGAAGAAAGGTTTAACATGGAGTCTCAATATCCGATAAAAAATCGCGCAGAGTGTAATGAAATGGCCGCGCCAGCGATAGCAGATTCACTCAGCAGTTCAGAAATAACGCACAAATCGCCGTCGTTTAAGGTTTCCTTAAGTTGGCATCCGTATGCTTAGGCTTTTCCAGTCATTGACCTTAATTATGACACAGATTTCCTCCGCTTCAGAATTGTCTAAGTTAAAGAGTTCTAAGACAAAACCTCTTTACCCTTTGCCGGTACGTTTTTATGTTAACCAGTTCATTGTGCTGCTGGTGCTGGCCGCGGTTTTTACCTGGCTTTCGCGGGATGAAACCCTCGACAGGGTGCTGACCGGCTACTGGTTTGATGCGGCGAGCCAACGCTTTCCGCTGCAGCAGAACGCGCTGCTCGATCTGCTCAATCATCGACTGGCGAAATACCTGACCATCACTCTGGCCGCCGGGATGCTGCTGTACGGTATCTGGCGACGCAACGCTCAGTGGGTGACCGGGGCGTTGCTGATGGGGCTTGGCACGGCGGTGGTGGGCATACTGAAAGCCACCAGCCATCACAGCTGCCCCTGGGACCTGGTGGAGTACGGCGGCAAAGCGCTGTCCTATCCCCTGTTTGACGCCGCCCCTGCCGGCAGCGGCCCCGGGCGCTGTTTTCCGGGCGGGCACGCCTCAAGCGGCTTTATGGTGATGGGGCTGTTCTTCGCCTTCTGGCGTGAACGTCCGCGCCTGGCCTGGGGAATGGTCGCTGCGGGTATCGTGCTCGGGCTGGGGATGGGCTATGGCCAGGTGATGCGCGGTGCACATTTCTTCTCCCATAACCTGTGGGCAGGCTGGTGGGTGTGGTTTTCTCAGGTGGTGGCCTATGGCCTGGTGTCCGCCTGGTTTGCAAAAGAGTAACGAGGATATGTTAGAAGATCTGAACTACGGACTGTTTCATCTGATTAATGCCACCCCTGCTTCAGCGGAGTGGAGCATTAATCTCGCCACCTTTGTGGCGAAAGACCTGATCAGCATCGTGCCGGCGCTGATTGCGATCCTCTGGCTATGGGGACCGCGCAAACAGGTGGGTGCCCAGCGCCAGCTGGTGATTAAAATTGCCATGGCGCTGGTGATCAGCCTGGCAGCGTCGTGGCTGCTGGGGCATCTCTTCCCTCATGACCGCCCGTTTGTCGATCGTGTCGGCTATAACTTCCTGCCTCACGCCGCAGACGACTCCTTCCCGAGCGATCACGGCACCGTCATTTTCACCTTTGCGCTGGCGTTCCTGTTCTGGCACCGCGTCTGGTCGGGCATCGTCTTAATGATGGTAGCCTGCGCTGTCGCCTGGTCCCGCGTCTATCTTGGCGTGCACTGGCCGATGGATATGCTGGGCGGGCTGATGGTCGGCTTGCTGGGCTGCCTGAGCGCGCAGATCCTCTGGAATCTGTGCGGTGACGTTATCTATCAACGTCTTTCGCAGCTTCACCGCTTCTGCTTTGCCCTGCCTATCCGTAAAGGCTGGATACGTGACTAAGTCGGGTTTAGCGAGTTAAACTTGAGCCCCCGGCGTAACGGGGGTTCATTTTTGGCTCCGAGGACCTATGGAAACACGACGTGACGAACGGCTGGCTCAACTGATTAATGCGCTTAAGCGCAGCGATAAATTGCATCTGAAAGAAGCCGCCGCGCTGCTGGGTGTCTCTGAGATGACCATTCGACGGGATCTCAACAGTGAAAGCGGCCCCGTAGTGCTGCTTGGCGGCTATATCGTCCTCGAACCCCGCAGCGCCAGCCACTATCTGCTGAGCGATCAAAAGACCCGTCTGGTGGAAGAGAAGCGCAAAGCCGCGCGTCTGGCCGCCTCGCTGGTGCAGCCGCATCAAACGCTCTTTTTCGATTGCGGTACCACTACCCCCTGGATCATCGAAGCCATTGATAACGACCTGCCCTTTACCGGCGTCTGCTACTCCCTGAATACGTTCCTCGCCCTGCAGGAAAAACCGGGTTGCCGGGTGATCCTCTGCGGCGGCGAGTTCCACGCCAGCAATGCCATTTTCAAACCGCTCAATCTGCAGGACACGCTTAATAATCTCTGCCCGGATATCGCCTTTTACTCCGCGGCGGGTGTGCATGTCCGTCAGGGCGCAACCTGCTTTAATCTGGATGAACTGCCGGTAAAACAGTGGGCGATGAGCATGGCTCAGTACCATGTGCTGGTGGTGGATCACAGCAAGATAGGCAAAGTGCGCCCGGCGAGAATGGGCGAACTGACCTGTTTTGATGCCATCGTGAGCGACTGCCGTCCGGATGAGGAATTGGTTGCTTATGCTAAGGCGCAGCAGATAAAGCTGATGTATTGAGTGGGGTTTAATGCCTGGCGGCGCTGCGCTTGCACGGGCCTACGATTCAGGCGTTTGGGCTGTTCGTAGGCCGGGTAAGGCGAAGCCGCTACCCGGCGCTGTTTTATTTACTTAAACCAACCCCCAAACCATTCGTGGAATTTCATCATGACGAAATCCCACATCCGGCCAAAGAAGCCCCCCTCTTCCACCGCCTCCATCACAATCAGCGGACGCTGTTCGATGGATTTGCCGTTCAGCTGGAAGTCGATGGTGCCGACCACTTGGCCTTTCTTCAGCGGCGCAGTGAGCTGTTTGTCGGTGAGGGTGTAGCTGGCCTTCAGGTTTTTCAGCTGGCCGCGCGGAATGGTCACGGAACCGCTCTCCCCGGCGCCGAGTTTAACCTCGCTCTTGTCGCCAAACCAGACGCGCTGGCTGACAAACGTCGCATCCGGCTTGATAGGGGTAACAGTTTCGAAGAAGCGGAAGCCCCAGGTCAGCAGTTTTTCCGACTCGTTAAAGCGGATGCGGTCGGTTTTGGTGCCCAGCACCACTGAGATCAGACGCATATCGCCCTGGGTCGCCGACGCCACGAGGTTGTAGCCAGCCCCCGCCGTGGTTCCGGTTTTCATCCCGTCAACGTTAAGGTTGCTGCTCCAGAGGAGGCGGTTACGGTTCGGCTGGCGGATTTTGTTGAAAGTAAACTCTTTCTCTTTGTGGATCGCATACTCTTCCGGCACGTCATGAATCAGTGCCTTACCGAGCAGGGCCATATCGCGGGCGGTACTGAACTGGCCCGGCGCATCCAGACCGTGAACGGTTTTAAAGGTGGTGTTGGTGAGGCCCAGTCGCTGGGCATAACCATTCATCAAACCAATAAAAGAATCCTGACTGCCGGCCACATAATCGGCCAGCGCGATACAGGCATCATTTCCTGACTGAATGATTACCCCTTTGTTCAGGTCAGAAACCGCCACCTGATCGCCAGGCTTCAGGAACATGACCGAGGAGCCGCGCAGCGCCGGGTTACCGGTCGCCCAGGCATCTTTACCGATGGTCACCATGTCGGTGAGCTTGATTTTTCCCGCTTTCAGCGCCTGCCCTACCACGTAGCTGGTCATGATTTTGGTCAGGCTTGCAGGATCAAGTTTCTCGTCTGCGTTGCCCTCGGCCAGCACTTTACCGCTGGCGTAGTCCATCAGTATCCAGGCGCGCGCATCAACCGGCGGTGCCTCTGGCGCCGCCTGTTCCGCTGCGTACAGCGAAGGTGCAAAAAGGACCAGCAGCGCACTACCTGCTACCAGACCACGTAAATAAGAAGTTTTTCGCATCATGTTGCCACCCGAATGTCCATTCCAAAAATCACGTCATACCGCCGTGTCGCAAGAAACGTTGATTAATAACGTACTAATGGCTTTAAAAAAACTAAAACCTGGTAAACTTTTTTAAAGTTTACGCAATTACAATCCGATACGCTTTGACCCCATCGATTTTTTTCGCCTCTGTTGCGTATTTGTCAGGTTTATCCCAACATGGAAGCCCTACACACGGATCTCATCCTGATATCGGCTTTAATTATAAGGGGTTATTATGATTACTTTGTGGGGCCGGAACAATTCAACGAACGTCAAAAAGGTGCTCTGGACGCTGGAAGAGCTCGATTTACCCTTCAACCAGATCATGGCGGGAATGCAGTACGGGGTAAATAAAGAGGCGGAGTATCTGGCGATGAATCCCAATGGCCTGGTACCGCTGCTGCGCGATGACGAAACCGATCTGACGCTGTGGGAGTCCAACGCCATCGTGCGCTACCTTGCGGCGCAGTACGGGCAGAACAGGCTGTGGATCGATGCCCCTGCGAAGCGTGCCGTGGGTGAGAAGTGGATGGACTGGGCTAACCAGACGCTCTCGCCCGCCCACCGGGTGATCCTGATGGGGCTGGTGAGAACCCCGGAAGCCGAACGTAACTATGCGGCGATTAACGCAGCAAAAGAGAGCTGCGAATCCCTGTTCGCCATGCTGGATGAGGCTCTTGCGACACAACCGTGGCTGTCGGGCGATGCGTTTAGCGTGGGGGATATCGCCGTCGCACCGTTTGTCTGGAACCTCACCAACGTTGATCTTGAGTGGACGCCGCGCCCCAATCTGGCGCGCTGGCTGACCAACCTGAGCGAGCGACCGGCATACCGCAACGTGGTGATGATTCCGGTCAGCTAAGCTATGTCCCGGACGGGCTGACCTTCAACAGCTGCCCGTCCGACTCATCGGTCAGCACGTATAAATAGCCATCCGGCCCGACCCGCACATCGCGCACCCGCTGATTGCGATCCCCCAGAATACGCCCCTCTTCCGTCACGCGATTGCCGTTAACGTTCAGCACAATCACATCTTTGTCTTTCAGCGCGCCGATAAAGAGTTTGTTCTTCCACTGCGGGAAAACATCGCTGTTGTAGAAGGCCATGCCGCTGAGGGCCGGGGACTGCTTCCAGACAAACAGCGGCGGCTCGGTGCCCTCCACCTGTTCACCCTTCGCTTCCGGTATCGGCAATCCGCTGTAGTTGATGCCGTGCGTCGCCAGCGGCCAGCCGTAGTTTTTGCCCTTTTCCGGAATGTTGATTTCATCGCCGCCGCGTGGGCCGTGCTCATTAAGCCACAGCGTATCGCTCCACGGGTTCATCGCTAACCCCTGCGGGTTACGAATGCCGTAAGACCAGATCTCGGGTCGTGCGCCCTGGCGGTTTACGAACGGATTATCGTCCGGTACGGCACCCTGGTCGGTGAGGCGCACCACTTTGCCCTGCAGCTTGTCCAGATCCTGGGCGGTGGGCCGCTGATTATTCTCCCCCAGGGCGATATAGAGATAGCCTTTCCCGTCGAACACCAGCCGGCCACCAAAGTGATTGCCGGTGGAGAGTTTTGGCTGCTGGCGGAAGATTACCTTGAAGCCCTCCAGCCGGGTATTGTCGTCGCTGAGACGGCCATACCCTACCGCGGTGCCCGCTTTACCGTCATCCCCCGCTTCGGCATAGCTCAGCCAGACCCGACGCGACGTGGCAAAATCAGGGGCCAGCGCCACGTCAAGCAACCCGCCCTGGCCGTTAGCCCAGACCTTTGGCACGCCGACGATGGGATCGGAGAGTCCTTTGCCCGCCTGCCAGCGCTTAAGCTGCCCGCCTTTCAGGGTGATCAACATCCCCTGATCTTCCGGCAGGAACGCCAGCGCCCACGGATGATCGAGTTTATTTTGCAGTACCGAAACCTTCACGTCGGCTGACGCGGCAAACAGCGAGGCAGAGATCAGTAACAATGGCAGGGAAATAAGCGAGGATCGACGCATAATGCACTCCTTTACAAGGTATGACTTAAAGGTAGCCACTCAGCGCAGGGGCATTATCACTTTTACAAAAGCTTAAGCAGTTGGGGGAGTTGCCTCCCCCGGGGTCAGCTCCGAATCAGCGGTGTATGCGATTTCAGATACTGGATGCAGAGAGTGAGATCGTTCAGACAGCTTTCCAGCTTCTCTGCGTTGACGGCGATGAACGTCGGGCAATCATGGTTGCCGGTCATCATACAGACGCCTGCGGTGGTGAGCGAACCGGCGGCACGATAGAGCATCGCCTGCTCCTCAGCATTGCAGTGCGCCCTCAGTTCAGGCGCTTTTTCACGCATGTAAGTACAAAGTTCAAAGAAATTGTCACGCAGATGGTCGCTTTCGCTGACTGACATATACCCCTTCGCTTTCCTTAACTGCAGATAGGCCGCGAGATCGATTCGGGCGTTGATCATCTTGTTAAGAAGATCGCGTTTTAGTCTGTCAACGGACATGCTTTTTTCCCCCCTTGTCAGCCTTAGTACACTCTTAGATTATGTCTATTTTTTGCGCAGTTTAATGCGTCAGGTCAATAATCCACGGCGGATGACTGACATTTACAATGTTAAATTGTCCCGGATGGATATCGCCAAAAACAGGCGGACCCGCAGGCGCTTAAATCCTTATTCTTCTTCCGGTGCGCAATATCAGGCTACCTGCGTCTGCCGCTGCATAGATCGCTATAAATTCGCCGCGGAAATCTGTACAATCCCTGCCCTGATAACTCCATAACTGACTACTTTTTAATCTATGAGCAATGTTACGCACCAGCCGAAAATCGGCTTCGTCTCTCTGGGCTGCCCGAAAAACCTGGTGGATTCCGAACGTATCCTGACCGAGCTTCGCACCGAAGGCTATGACGTGGTACCAAGCTACGACAACGCCGATATGGTGATCGTTAACACCTGCGGCTTTATCGACAGCGCCGTACAGGAGTCTCTGGAAGCCATCGGTGAAGCACTCACCGAAAACGGCAAGGTGATTGTCACCGGTTGCCTGGGTGCCAAAGTCGATCAGATCCGCGAAGTCCACCCTAAGGTGCTGGAAATCACCGGTCCGCACAGCTACGAGCAGGTGCTGGAACATGTGCACCACTACGTGCCAAAACCAAAGCACAACCCGTTCCTGAGCCTGGTGCCAGAGCAGGGCGTGAAGCTCACCCCGCGTCACTACGCGTACTTAAAAATTTCCGAAGGCTGCAACCATCGCTGCACCTTCTGCATTATCCCGTCGATGCGTGGCGATCTGGTGAGCCGTCCGATTGGCGAAGTGCTGGCCGAAGCCAAACGTCTGGCCGATGCGGGCGTAAAAGAGCTGCTGGTGATCTCTCAGGATACCTCCGCCTACGGCGTGGACGTGAAGCACCGTGCCGGCTTCCACAACGGCGAGCCGGTGAAAACCAGCATGGTCGGCCTGTGCGAACAGCTCTCTAAGCTCGGCATCTGGACGCGTCTGCACTACGTCTACCCTTACCCGCACGTGGACGACGTGATCCCGCTGATGGCGGAAGGCAAAATCCTGCCGTATCTGGATATCCCGCTGCAGCACGCCAGCCCGCGCATCCTGAAGCTGATGAAGCGTCCCGGCTCCGTTGACCGCCAGCTGGCGCGCATCAAGCAGTGGCGTGAAATCTGTCCGGATCTGACCCTGCGCTCCACCTTTATCGTCGGCTTCCCGGGTGAAACCGAAGAAGACTTCCAGATGCTGCTCGACTTCCTGAAAGAAGCGCGTCTGGATCGCGTGGGTTGCTTCAAGTACAGCCCGGTTGAAGGCGCGACCGCCAACGAACTGGCGGATCAGGTGCCGGAAGAGATCAAAGAAGAGCGCTGGAACCGCTTCATGCAGCTGCAACAGCAGATCTCTGCTGAACGTCTGCAGGAGAAAGTGGGCCGCGAAATTCTGGTGATCATCGACGAAGTGGATGAAGAAGGCGCCATTGGCCGCAGCATGGCCGACGCCCCGGAAATCGACGGTGCGGTCTACCTGAACGGTGAAACGAAGGTGAAACCGGGCGATATCGTGCGCGTGAAGGTTGAAAATGCTGACGAATATGACCTGTGGGGCAGCCGGGTTTAATCACACAGCTACATAGATTAAGGGGACGTCACGTCCCCTTTTTTATTGTGATTAATACTCAAACTGCCGGTAATAACGGCGGATATCCAGACTGTGGCCGGTGTAATGCTCGAAGTGGGCGGCAAGACGGTCCACCAGCAGGGTTGAGATGACGCACGGCGCCAGCAGCCAGCGGAACGCATCGTCAATGCCCGCCAGGGTGTAATCACGCGGATCAAACACCACCAGATTATCGGTAATTTTCGCCGCGAAACGCTCGACGCGGTCGTCCAGCGCCCGGCATTTGCCCTCGCCCTTCACCAGGAACAGCGGCACCTCTTTCTCCAGCAGCTCCAGCGTGCCGTGGAAAAACTCCGCAGACGAAACCGATTTGGTGCGCTTCCACTGCATCTCCTCCAGAATGCACATCGAGAAGAGATAGACTTCGCCCCACATCTCCGCGCCGCCAATCCACATCATATAATCGGCGGTATGGTATTTTTGCGCGATGGCATCCGCCTGCGGATCAAATTGCTTTTTGGCATTAAGGAGATTCTCAGGTAACAGCTCCAGCTGGCTGGCAAAGCGGTCGTAATCCACGAATTCCCCGTTACGATGCAGTAAGCGGAAAAATACCCAGTAGAGCAGCATATATTCATATTCCACGCCGTTCTTGTGCCGCATCGGAATATGCCAGGTGGCGGCATTCGCCAGCGGTGAGTCGCTGTTTTTGGTGATCGCCACCACGCGGATCCCCTGCGCCTTGCACCATTCGGCAATCGCCACCGACTCTTTGGTATCCCCCGATTTCGACAGCGTAATCACCACGGAATCTTTATTTAAGCGTTTATGTCCGGCATGAATTAATTCCGCCGCCTGCTCAAGGTAAACCGGCATTTCGGTTAATTCCCGGGCGAAGGCGTTAATGGCCATCATCGGTGCCAGCGATCCCCCTACCGAGGCGAAAAATAGCGTGCTGAAGCCCTGCTGATAAATATCGTCGGCGCCCTGTTCCGCCTGTTTACGCGCAGCAACAATCTCACGAGCACTGGTCAGGTACTCGTCCTGATTAAAACCTAACATAGTTGTTCTCCTGCTATATTTTGCTTTTTAAAACCCGATCGAAGTCATCGAAGATACGCACCGAGAGATCGATGCCTTTGGCGCAGGCGGTACGCCAGGCCAGAATTTGCATGGGGACAATCAACAGCAGCGGCGAGAGCAGATGCGGCAGGCCGCAGTTCAGCGTCAGGGTATTCTCCTGCTCCTCGCCCGTCAGCGTCACCAGAAACGTCTGTTTAACCGCCGGGGCCATATAGTCCCTGAGCGCCCGCAGGCGTGGGTTTGGTGCATCCTCAATAAAGAACATCACATGCTCTGCGTTGGCCTCCAGATAGGGGCCATGCATGTAGGCTTCCAGCTCAAATCCGCCGGAAGGCACCCGCACCGTTTCGGTGAACTTGGTTTCGAACTCCTTCGCCACCCCGGTCAGGGCCCCTTCGCCGATGGCAACAAAACGTGTGCCCTCCCGAAGAATGTGCTGATGGTGCGCGAAAAACGCCTCCGTGCGGGCGATGGTGTCGGGGATCGCCGTTGCAAGCTGGTGCAGCGCCTTCAGGTAGTCCTGTGCTTCCCGTTCATCAATCTGCTGTTGCGCCTGGGCAAGGGTGAGCGCAACCAGCAGCAGATTGAGCACCGTGGCGCTAAAGCCGCGGGTCACAAACCCCACCTTCTCGATCCCGGTATGGATATCCAGCACACGATCGCAGCGGCGGCCTATCGGGCTATCCGGGTCTGACGTCAGGGCGAACACCGGCAGCCCGGCGGTCTGCACTTTTTCCATCGCCGCCAGCGTCGAGGCGCTTTTTCCGCTCTGGGAGACCACCAGCACAATGTCGGTGTGCGGGTCGATGGCTTCATAATGCACAAAGTTGTACGGCTCCTTGATTTCCACCAGCAGGCCGAAGCGGTGTTCAAAGAAGTAGCGCGCGCACATCGCCGCATTGAGCGACGATCCGGTCGCCAGCACCAGCAGACGGCGTACCGGGTGCTGACGGGCAAAGGCCTCCAGCGATTCGAGATGAGCCGGATAGTGCCGGAGAATATTCTCCAGCGCCGCAGGCTGCTCCTCGATATAGGTCATCATTGTTGGTTGCATCGTTTTCTCCGCTTAAAACAGACCGATCCACGAACCCAGAATGCCCACCAGCGCCATACCGCCGATGATGGTGAGCGGTTTTACCTTGCGCCCCAGCAGCCAGTAGACAATGCCGAAGCTGATAAGCGGCAGCAGGCAGGGCATGATGTTGTCGATGATCCCCTGGACCTCGGTCTTTGCCTCTCCCGCGCCGAAGGAGATGGGGATAGTGATGTTGATCATCGAGGCGGCCATCGCCCCCACCACCATCAGCCCGATAATCGACGCCCCGTAGGTAAGGCTCTCCATCATCCCGCTCTTCTGCACCCGATGGAGCACCCCGGTGCCCAGCACGTATCCCCAGCGGGTAAAAAGCCAGCGCACCAGAATGTGCGGCACGTTAAACACCAGCAGGAACAGGATTGGCCCCAGGATGTTGCCCTGCAACGCCAGGCTGGTGCCGATCCCGGTGGCGATCAGGCGCAGCGTCCCCCAGAAGAAGGAGTCCCCCAGCCCGGCCAGCGGCCCCATCAGCGACGCCTTCACGTTGTCGATTGCCGTGCCGTCCATCTCGTTTTGCTGGCTGTTTTTCTCCTCCATCGCCGTGGTGATGCCCAGCAGCAGCGTGACGATATGCGGCGTGGTGTTGAAGAACACCAGGTGGCGTTTTAGTGCCGCCGCCAGCGCGGCCTTTTGCGGATAGAGCTTTTTCAGCACCGGGATCAGGGCATAGACGAAGGCAAGGTTCATCTGCCGCTCATAGTTCCAGGAAAACTCCATCTGGAACGACCGCCAGAACACCCGGCGCAGATCGCGGGCGTTAATCGCGTTCTCATCCTGCGTCTCGGGCAGGGTCTCTTCAGAAATCTTCGTCGTCATCAGCGACTCCTTGATCGGTCGTTGTACGGGGAGCGTTAGGGGCGGTCATATTGACCATCACCACCGCCACAATGGCACCGAGAATGGCAATACCGGTGACGGGTATTTTCAGGTACGCCATCAGGGCAAAGCCGAGGAAGAAGAACGGGGCCACTTTTTTGTTGATCAACAGCCGGGCGAGCATGGCAAAGCCCAGCGCCGGAATGATCCCCGTCGCCACGCTTAACCCGTGCTTAATAAATTCCGGGATGGCATCCAGCAATGATTTCACCGCGCTGCTGCCTACCAGGAATGACACCGTCACCACCGCCGCCAGCATTAGCGACAGACCAAACCCGGCGATAAGGTGCATCCGCTCAATACCGCCGGTATCCGCCTGTTCGGCATAGCTGTCGGCCTTCTGGCTGAGCATGGGGATAAACATGCCGAGATAGACGTTTTTCAGCACCAGCGTCAGGGTGGCGATTGGCAGGCCGAGCAGCAGCGCCGTTTCCGTTCCCGCCCCGGAGGTGATGGCGAATGCCACGCCGAGCACCCCGCCGGTGACCACGTCCGGCGGGATCGACGCCCCCACCGAAAACGAGCCGATAAACGCCAGCTCGAGCGTCGCGCCCATCACCACCCCCGTCTGCACATCGCCCAGCACCAGCCCGGTTAACAGGCCGGTGACAATGGGCCGGGAGAGCAGCGAGGTGCCGAGGGCATATTCAGACTGGGCGATAAACGCCACCAGTCCGAGTAAAAGTGCCTCTACCATAGTGAGTCCTCATGAATTACAGCGTTTCCGCTAATAACTGCTTGCGATCGTTCGGCACCTGGCGTATTTCGACTTCAATACCGTTGCCGACCAGTTGAGTAAGTTTTTCTATTTCGTCCGGCAGCAAATTAATGGCCTTAGAGATATTGCGCGCCCCCTCTTTCGCTTTAACGCCGCCAAGATTAATGCTTTTAATACCGTCCACCGCCGAAGCTAAACGCCAGGCATCGTCTACGGACTCCACAACGATAAAAAGATGATATTTATCGGTTACGCCGCTTTTAATGGCTTCAATGGAGTCGTTGATATTTTTAATCACCAGCTTCACCGCGGGCGGTTTTGCCAGCTTGATGGTCGTTTTACGTAATTCATCATTGGGCACACTGTCGTTGGCAATTAATATGCAATCCGCCCCGACATACTGGGTCCAGGAAAAGGCGACCTGTCCGTGTAATAATCGGTGGTCAACGCGTAATAACGTAATCATTATTCTTCCTCTCGATCAGAAGTCTTTATCCGCCTGCAGCGCACTGGCAATAGACTGGTTGCAATACTGAATACTCTCTCTGGAACTGAATAACGCTTCGTGAATTAATTTCTCGCTATCCTGCTCATCCGCTGAAATCAGCAAGCCGATCACCAACGGGAGATTGAGGCCTGCGATCAAATGAAAATTTGGCCGGTGCAAAAAGCGGATAAATTCGTTGTTGACGCTACCGGCAAAAATATCGGTGATCGCAATCACCTCATCCTCTTCGGGCAGGCTGGCGAGTAAGGTGTCTACCTGCTCGGTTAAATCGCGGTTCTCGTCGACGTAGGCGCAGAGCGTATGGATGTCCTGCTGCTTGCCGAGGATCAGCTCAACCGAATCGAGTAACCCGCGGGCAAAGGTGCCGTGACTGGCAAAAATGTAATGTCGTTTCATCCTGTCCTCGAAAGCTCATTCCACTGTGCAGCGATGTGCTAAACAGAGAGTGCAACCCACGTGCCAGAAAAAGTGGCGCGTGGGAGGAGAGAAGGATGGGAGGGTTTAAAACTCTTGATCTGCCTGAATAAATTCCGTATCCAGGGTCAGAATATTGTGGATATAACAGAGCTCGACGACGGGGATTTTGACACTATAACTGCTCTCAATGACACTAAAGGCCTGGCGCAGCAGCGCCAGCTCGCTTTCAGGACACTGTTGTCCGGCATAGGTGGAAGGTGACGCGTTGCGGATGAGCCGCTCGATCAGACAGCTAATGTGCACATAGAGCGCCACCTTGCGTTCGTTTGGTACCTGGTAGCCAGCCAGATGCTCATAGCGAAAGACAAACTGCTCCACCTGGTTAATCACTTTGGTGGTATCCAGAATGGTGACCGACTCAATCACCCGCCGCAGGGAGAAGTTCTTCAGCAGCAGATTGTTAATCTCGTCCACCTGCTCCTGGGTGGCAATGTCACCAAAGATGCGCATCAGCGGACGCGTCCCCTCCCCGGCAATCAGCGAATCCAGCGAGATCCACGGCACAGCGGGCACCTGTGGATCGAAGGTGCCGACAATCGCCAGTATGTCGTAGCGGTTGAAGGCCACCGTCCGCTCCTGGGGGTCGCTGAGCATCTCGTAATCGCAGGCGATCACCTCTATCCCCAGCGCCTCCGGGATGCTGGCCTTCAGCAGATGACAGAGATTGGCCGCCGCGCCGATTCCGGTGATGCAGGTGGTGAGGATCACCCGGGGTTTACTGGCCTGCGGCCAGAAGATCTGGTGCTCCACCGGTAAATCCGCGCCAACCTCCTGAGCAATCGCTTCAATGTGGTGCCCTTGCAGGATCCGCTCTCCGACATAGAGCGCCATGCTGGTGGAGACGTTATTCACAATCGCCACCGGGGTCGAGAGGCGACGCTGAAAGTGGCTATGGATAGCATTAAGCGACCCCATATCCACCAGGATCATCAGCCCGGACGTCACGGCGTTACTTTCGATGTAGTGCATGACCTGCTGGGCAATCGCCTCCGGCGTGACGTCGAGAGGCATGTCGAAGGATTCAAAAACGGTCTGTTTCAGTAAGCGGTTCGCCACGTTAGCAATACTGCTGGCGGTGGCGTAGCCGTGGGCCAGGATCACCGCCCGCGTCACCTGGGATTGACTCACCGCCCCGGCTTTATGCAGCCACAGCACCAGCAGCAGGGCATCGATGCGCTGGGCGTCGATATCGAGTTTTTGCGTCAGGGCGGCGATCATCGCCTGGCAAAAACGGTACAGCTGGGGATACTTTTGCGCCAGGAAATCATCCAGCAGACGGACACGCTCCTGGCTCAGGGCCGAGAGACCCCCATGGGCGCGATGCACAAGATAGTGGCTCAGGGCGTAGATCCCATTGCCGTTAAACTGCACGTTAAACTGCTGCTCCAGGCGGTAAAACGCCTCCCGCACCTGCTGGGTGGTGAGCTGCAACAGTGGCGAGGCGGTAGTCTCGCGATGATGGAACACCAGCCTGTCGAACAGGGTTTCGATCTCCTCCCCCATCCGCCGGTGCACATCCTCCCAGTCTGCCCGACCGGCGATCACCTCTTCGTACAGGGCCAGCACCTGACACTGGGTGTCATGGATCAACCCCTGGGTCCGGTCGTGGGCGCGGAGCAGCCACAGCAGGTTGGTCTGCGGCGCTATCGTCAGCGGCTCTTCCACCACGGGCGCATCGCTCAGCGTCGGGATGGCAGCCAGCACCTTCTCCGGCAGATCCTGAAGGGTAACGCTAATTGTCTCCTGCCCCCGCTGCCTGGCCCATGCCGCGGCGACTGCATACTTAACCACGTTTTTCAGCTCGCCCACGTTACCGCGATAAAGGACGTGGAGAAGCACCTGGCGCAGTCGGGGGGTAAGGGTCAGGGGAACATCCAGCTTCTTCGCTTCCCGCCAGAAGAACTGAAGGATCAACGCCTCTTTTTCCTGGCGGGAACGCGCGTTAAGGTCGGGCAGCGTGACCAGAATGGGAATACGCCGCAGGAAGGTGGTTAAGAAGGTGCTGTGCAGATCCTCGGTGGTGGCAAAGACCAGCCGGGTGGTGATGGGACGACCCTGGGCGGTTTCCCCCACCCGGTAGATCTCCTTGCGGTCGAGCCAGGTAAAGAGTTTCTCCTGGCCTTCGGCATTCAGGCGATGCACTTCGTCGAGAAACAGCATTCCGCCGTCGGCGGCCTCAAAGGCCCCCTGCCTGTCGGTCTGCGCGCCGGTAAAAGCCCCTTTCACATAGCCAAACAGGTTTGCCGCCAGCAGCTCCGGGTTGCTGGCGTACTGGGCGCAGTTGAAGCTGACAAAGGGTGCATCATCCGCCAGTAACCCCTGCGAGATGGCGTAGGCATGCATCAGGTTCGCCATATAGCTTTTGCCAGTGCCGCTCTCCCCGGTGATCAGCAGCGGCAGACCACCATCGGGGTAAAAGAGCGCCGTTTTCAGCTGGGCAATGGCTTTCTTCAGGCTGCCATCATGACCGATCAGCAGCGAAAAGTGATCCGGGGGCGCCTGTTCGCTGGTGCCGTCGTTAAGCAGCTGCGCAATGCTGTCGTATTCGTTACCTGACAGAGGGGAGAACTGCTGGCTGAAGGCTTTCTTGTGCAGGAAGTAGACCGGCCGGGTATTGATTTTAACCAGCTCGCCCTGCGCTACCAGCTGGTTCAGATAGTGGCTGGCGGTGTTGCGTTTGAGATCAAACCGCTCTGCCAGATAGCTGGCGGTAAAGACCTCACTCAGGTTTTGCGGGTCAAAAAAATCGGTCTGGTTGGCCAAAAAGCTCAGGATTTCATTACGCATGGCTTATCCCACAACTGGAGTGTCATGGGGATATGATGCCCGCAAACGCGCGGACGGAGGGAACGCGACGGCGGGTTATGTGCGCTTTTGTGGAGGAGTGCACAGAATGCCAGCGGGGGGAACAATGCCCAGGCCGGGTAGATTTACATCTTTTCTGAAGGCGCCTCGCAGGATTGAATTCTGCGCTATTTCCCTGCTTTAACCGTGCCTGTTTGCGGCGTAGGGTGTTTGTACGCCAATAACATTAAACCGAATCGGGTTATGACCGTTTTCCCTCACGACAACGTGAGAAGATGACAGCTAAGGAAGGCTGATGAAATGCGCAATTTATCGCTCCAGGAAATACACGAGCAGTGCCTTAACACTACCCAAAAAATCATACAGGGTTTCGGTTGGGGCAGCATTGTAGTCAGCGCGTTAAGTCAAACAGACAAAAATTATCTTCATAAAGAGAGCGATAACGCTGTTCTCAACTGGCGATGGGGGATGGAGCATTATCATGGAAGCGCCAACGATGACGGCATTTTAGATATCAGCCTAAAAAGTACGAAGGCTAACGATCCCGGCGCCCTGCATGCAGCGATAATTTGCAAATATGATGCTCGCCGGGAAGAGTTCGCCATTTGTATGCTGGAAAATCTGATAACTGATGAACACTCCGCACTTACAGGCAACGTCTTTATCATTGCACTGGTCTATTCGACAATATTTTGCAGCATGATGGAACTTGAGGATGTGGTCATAGAAAATCCATTGGAGGAGATAAAACCACGATATCGAGCATATGGGTTCTCACAAGTTTTTTACGCACCCAATAAAATGTCTTCTTCAGTAGCAGATATTCAGGCAATGATTCGACGTAAAGTGATGAGTATGACCTGACATAAAAATGGACTGTTTGTCAGGCAAAGACGACCGCTGTAAACTCAGATGCAATGGTCAAAAACTAACCGGGAGAGGTTATGATCAAGCAAAACAAAAAAATTGATTCCACCAAAGCGATGGCTGCGGCCCAACGCGCCGCAGACTTCTGGGCAACGATTGACGGCAACAAACTTGCACAAGTAGGCCAGCGTGAAAAAGAGAGGGATCTCGTGGGTCCAACAAAGAAGGCTGAATACGTCAAATTAGGCTAAGGGATTTCCTCTCATTCCAGCCCTCTCTCTAAAGAGAGGGGCTGACTATGCACCGAGTTAGATCGTAATCCGGTAGCGAACGTAATCATCCACCGTGGCCAGCTTGTCATAGAGCGCCCGGGCCGGATTGCCCTCCCGGGTCACCCAGTAGACCTTCGACCACCCCTTATTCCGGGCCTCAGCAATAATGGCTTCGATCAGCGCCCTGCCCGCCCCTTTGCCGCGCGCCGCGTCATCCACAAACAGATCTTCCAGATAACACATCGGCTGGGTTACCCAGGTGCCTTCATGCAGCACGCAGATGGCAAAGCCCACCACACCCTGTTCCGTTTCTGCCAGTCGGCAAAATAGCCCCGAATCCGGGGATAATACCCGGCGCCAGGTCGCCAGCGTCACCGCCTCATCCAGCCCGGTGCCGTAAAAATCGAGATAGCCTTGCCACAGCGTTAACCATGCTGCGTAATCTTCCGCTTTCGCTTCACGCACCTTAATCATTGATGTGATCCTTGATGTGTCTGATATCTCCCGATGATAACAAGGATTGCCCGGAAGTTGCCGTAATCATTCTGAAACTGCCCTCCCTCCGGGGATGGCTTCGCTGAACCAGGCTACCTTTATAGCTATCCACATCACCGGAGAAAACAATGAAAGTATTAATGGTTCTCACCTCTCACAGTGAACTGGGCAATACCGGCAAGAAAACCGGCTTCTGGCTGGAGGAGTTTGCCGCCCCGTATTATGTCTTCAAAGACGCGGGCGCCGATGTGGTGCTGGCGTCTCCCCAGGGTGGCCAGCCTCCTTTAGATCCCAAAAGCGATCAGCCCGATTTCCAGACCGGGATGACCGATCGCTTTAAAGCCGATCCGGCCGCGCAGCAGGCACTCGCCAACACGGTCAAACTCGACAGCGTGCGCCAGGAGGATTTCGACACTGTCTTCTATCCGGGTGGACACGGCCCGCTGTGGGATCTGGCGGAATCCCAAACCTCTATCGCGCTGATTGAAGCCTTTACCCGCGCGGGTAAACCGACCGGCTTCGTCTGTCACGCCCCGGGCGTGCTGCGCCATGTGAAAACCGCCTCTGGCGAGCCGCTGGTCAAGGGCCGCAAGGTAACTGGTTTTACCAACGGTGAAGAGGCCGACGTGGAACTGACCGACGTGGTGCCTTTCCTGGTGGAAGATGAGTTGAGCGCGCTGGGTGCGCATTACCAGAAAGGCCCGAACTGGGGCTCGTATATTGTCGAAGATGGCAAACTGATCACCGGGCAGAACCCGGCAAGCTCCGAAGAGGCGGCCAAAGCGCTGGTTGCTGCACTGCGCTAACCCCTAACCCGGCCGCTGGCCGGGCTTTTCACCTGCGTGTACCGCAAAGAGTGTTAAATGCAAAACGGTTTCAGGCTGTTAAGCTTTTGCGCTTCACACGGGAGAACGCATGAACACCATTATTGACCTGTTTAACGACCATAAAAGCGAGCGCAGCTTTACCGATCAAGCCATCGATGACACCACGCTCGAACGCATTATCAGCACTGCTTACCGTGCTCCTACCTCCGTCCATTCCCAGCAGGTGTCGGTTATTGTCACGCGCGATGCCGAAAAGCGGGCGCAAATTTCACAGATCGCCGGCGGCCAGCCGTGGATTGCCAAAGCCCCGGTGTTTATCACCTTTGTGCTGGATATGTACAAAACCGAGGTTGGCATGAAGCTGGCGGGTAACGAGCAGGTGGCGCACCAGAGTATCGAGAGCCTGGTGGCAGGCGCGACCGACGTGGGCATTGCCCTGGGCTCGGTGATGGCGGCGGCCCGTTCTGAAGGGCTGGGGATTGTGCCGATTGGCGGGATCCGTCTGAAGCCGCAAGAGCTGATTGAACTGCTTGAGCTACCGGAACACACCTTCCCGGTCGCGGGCGTGGTGATTGGTCATGTCGATGTGCCATCCCATCACAAACCGCGTCTGCCGCTGGAGACCTTCCGCCACGACGAAGCCTATGTCACCGACGGGCTGGAAGCGAAAATCACCCGCTACAACCAGCAGATGACCGAACACTGGCAGGCGATTAACCGTACCGACGGCGAAACCTGGAGTGAAAGCGTGAGCGGTTATTACCAGCACATTTACTTCCCGGACGTACTGCCAGCCCTGATTAAGCAAGGCTTCGGCGTCGACAAGTAATTCCTGCCCTTGCCCGGCGGCGCTGCGCTTGCACGGGCCTACGGGTTAAATGCCGTTTGTAGGCCGGGTAAGCGCAGCGCCACCCGGCAACAATGCCCGCACAGCGTCACCCCTTTATGCGCGGGTCCAGCGCGTCCCGCAGTCCATCACCCAACAGATTAAACGCCAGTACGGTGAGGAAGATCGCCATGCTTGGGAACAGTGCCACGTGCGGAGCAATCACCATATCGGCCCGCGCCTCGTTAAGCATCGCTCCCCACTCCGGGGTGGGCGGCTGGGCGCCTAAGCCGAGGAACGACAGGCTGGCGGCAGAGATAATTGACACCCCAATACGCATGGTGAAATAGACCACGATGGAGGAGACGGTGCCCGGCAGGATGTGATTAAACAGAATCGTGGTGTCGCTGGCGCCGATACTGCGCGCCGACTCGATAAAGGTCTGCTGTTTCAGCACCAGCGTATTGCCGCGCACCAGACGGGCGAAGGCCGGAATCGAGAAGATCGCCACGGCGATAATTACGTTAGCCATGCCGTTGCCCATCACCGCCACCACCGCAATCGCCAGCAGAATGCCGGGGAAGGCAAAGAGCACGTCGCAGATGCGCATGATAATCCGGTCCCACCAGCCTTCATAATAACCTGCCAGCAGGCCCAGCACCGTACCGATGGCCGCGCCAATCAGCACTGCAAACACCCCCGCCGCCAGCGAAATCTGCGCCCCCATCAGCACCCGGCTGAAGATATCACGCCCCAGCGAGTCCACGCCGAACCAGTGCATCATTGATGGCCCCTCGTTCAGACGGTCGTAATCGAAATAGTTTTCCGCATCGAACGGGACGATCCACGGTGCCAGTATCGCCACCAGGATCAGCATCAGCACGAACAGCCCGGCGGCGATCGCCACCGGCTGCTTGCGAAAACGTCGCCAGAATTCATGCCACGGGGTGCGGATCTGATCCGGTTTGAGCCCCGGCATCGCCTTTAACATGGCCTGCCGGCGCCAGTTTAACAGTCGCATCTTACTTATACCTGATAGCCGGATTAATGGCGGCATACAGGACATCCACCACTAAGTTGATAAGAATAAACTCCAGCGAAAAGAGCAGCACTTCCGCCTGGATCACCGGGTAGTCGCGCATGTCGACAGAATCGACCAACAGGCGCCCAAGCCCCGGCCAGTTGAAGACCTTTTCCACCACGATGGAGCCGCCGAGCAGAAAACCGAACTGTAGCCCCATCATCGTGACCACCGGGATCATCGCGTTGCGCAGGCCGTGCTTGAGGATCACCCATCTCTCGCTCACCCCCTTCGCCCGGGCGGTGCGCATATAGTCTTCATTCAGCACATCCACGAACGAGGCGCGGGTGAAGCGGGCCATCACTGCCGCCACCGCCGCGCCCAGCGTCAGCGAAGGCAGGATGTAGTGCCGCCAGCTGTCCGCACCCACGGTGGGCAGCCAGCCCAGCTCCACGGAAAAGATCTGCATCAGCAGCATCCCCATCGCAAGGGCGGGGGGGGAGAGGCCGGTCACCGCCAGCGCCATACCCAGCCGGTCCGGCCAGCGGTTACGCCACACGGCTGCCACAATCCCGGCCATCAGGCCAAACAGCACCGCCCAGGCCATGCTGGCGAGGGTCAGCCAGAAGGTGGGCATAAAGCGGCTGGCGATCTCCGCGGAAACGGGCCGACGGGAGACCATCGAGGTACCAAAATCCCCCTGCAGGACGTTGGTGATGTAGTGCCAGAACTGCCGGTAGAGCGGCTGATCCAGCCCCAGTTGCTTACGCACCAGCTCAATGACCGTGGCATCCGCTTCCGGGCCGGCAATCAGCCGCGCCGGATCGCCTGGCAGCAGATGCACAAATAAAAAGACCAGCACCGCGACAATCAGCAGCGTCGGGATCAGGCCAAGCAGGCGTTTAATCACATAATTCAGCATGCACATTCCTCTCATCCCGCAGGCGCATGCCTGCGGGAATGAGTGCTCTATTTCAGATCCGCGTCGTCAAAGCTAAAGCCGGTATCCGGCATGATGTAGAACCCGGTCAGCGCCTTGTTATGCGCCGAAACCAGTTTCTCGACCACTAACGGCACCCACGGCGACTCCTTCCAGATGGTATCCTGCGCGTCCTTATACAGTTTCGCTTTCTCTTCCGGCTGGGTGGTTTGCAGGGCATCCGTCAGATCTTTATCCACCTGCGGATTGCTGTAAAACGCGGTATTGAACAGCGTTGGCGGCCAGTTTTGCGAGGCGAACAGCGGCGACAGCGCCCAGTCGGCTTCGCCGGTAGAGGCCGACCAGCCGGTGTAGAACATCCTCACCCCGCTCTCTTTCTGTCCTTTGCCTTCCACTTCGGCGGCACGCTGTCCGGCATCCATCGCCGTCACCTGTACCTTAATGCCCACCTGCGCCAGCTGCTGCTGGGTAAATTGCAGCACCTTCTGGGCGGTGCTGTGATTGTGCGACGACCACAGGGTAGTGCTGAAGCCGTTCGGGTAGCCGGCCTCTTTCAGCAGCGCGCGCGCTTTTGTCGGATTGTATTCCCACTGATGGTACTGCTGGGAATAGGCGATGGTGGGCGGCACGACCCCGGTTGCCGGAGTGGCATAGCCCGCAAAGGCCACCTTCACCAGCGCCTCCCGGTTGATGGCGTAGTTGATCGCCTCGCGCACTTTCGGGTTATCGAACGGCTTTTGCGTCACGTTCATGCTGATGTAGCGCTGCATAATGGACGGGCTGGCGACCAGCTCCAGCTTGCTGTTTTTGCCGAGCAGCGCCGCCTGCTCATAGGGGATCGGGAAGGCAAACTGCGCTTCGCCGGTCTGTAGCATCGCCGCCCGGGTGTTGTTATCCACCACCGGACGCCAGGTGATGGTGTCCAGCTTCGGCAGCCCTTGCTGCCAGTAACCGGCAAATTTCTTCACCTTCACAAAGTCGGTCTGGTTCCAGGTCACCAGCTCATACGGCCCGGTACCCACCGGATGGAAGCCAATCTCTTTGCCATATTTTTTCAGCGCCGCCGGGGAGATCATCGCCGTGGCCGGGTGCGCCAGAATGTTGATAAAGGCGGAGAACGGTTCCTTGAGAGTGATTTTTACCGTGGTGGGATCGACGGCTTCGGTGCTGGCGATATTTTTATAGAGGTTGTAGCGCTTGAGGCTGTTGTCCGGGTTGCTGGCGCGATCGAGGTTGACCTTTACCGCTTCCGCGTTGAAGTCGGTGCCGTCCTGAAACTTCACCCCGCTGCGCAGCTTGATGGTGTAGACCAGCCCGTCGTCAGAGACGGTGTAGCTCTCGGCCAGTACGTTTTTCAGCTGCATCTCTTTATCGAGGCCGAACAGCCCCTGATAAAACGACTTCGCCACCTGCTGGGAGAGCGTGTCGTTGGCATCATAGGGATCGAGGGTCGTGAAATTGGAGGCCACCGCCACGACCACATCTTTTGCTGCGAAGGCCGGCGTGGCCGCGAGGGCCGCCGTTACGCTCGCGGCTAACAGCCATCTGCGAGCAACAAATTTTGTCATGTTCTTCTCCTGTTGTTCCCTGCTGTCTTAAGTTATAAACGCGAAAAAGCATTGTCCTGACGCGGCGGCGCGACGAAATGGCCGGGGCTGACCTCCCGCAACGCCACGCGCTCGGTGGGTTCTCCCCGCTGGCGAATGTTGCCCGGCAGCTCGTCCTGCAGCAGCACCCGTCGGGCCTGCCGGTGAGCCGGATCGGCCACCGGTACCGCCGCCATCAGTTTGCGGGTGTAAGGGTGCTGCGGATTTTCAAACACCGCCCGCCGCGGGCCAATCTCGACAATCTGCCCGAGGTACATCACCGCCACCCGGTGGCTGATGCGCTCCACCACCGCC
>NZ_JBBCPK010000069.1:0-25625 GCF_037150775.1 Leclercia sp. M50 | reverse complement strand
GCCTGACCGGCGGGGTGGTGAAAACCGGGACCTTTAATCAGTTTATCCGCGGCGGTATCGCCTTTGCGACGCCGCCTGGCACCCCGCTCGCGCCGAAATCTCAGCCTGGCAAGCACTTCCTGCTGCAGGAGAGCGAACCGAAAGAGTGGCGCACCTGGGGAACGGCCCTGCCACGATAACCCCTACGCTCCGGTGTCAACCCACCGGAGCGTTTGTGGTACACTGCGCGCCTCTTTGACTCCCTGTGGTGCGCTCGTGTCTCAACGTTCCGTCTATTTGCCAGAAGAATTTCTGGCACAAATGCGCCAGGCTCTGCCTGACCCTCTCTCTCTTGATGCGTTTATCGCTGCCTGCCAGCGCCCGCTGCGCCGCAGCCTGCGCGTCAATACCCTGAAAATCAGCGTGGCGAATTTTCTCACGCTTGTCGCCCCCTACGGCTGGCAGCTCACCCCTGTGCCGTGGTGCGAAGAGGGATTCTGGATCGAGCGTGACGACGAAGAGGCGTTGCCGCTGGGCAGTACCGCAGAGCATCTGAGCGGGCTCTTCTATATTCAGGAAGCCAGCTCCATGCTGCCGGTTGCTGCGCTGTTTGCCGATGGCAATATGCCCGCCCGGGTGATGGACGTGGCGGCCGCCCCCGGCTCCAAAACCACCCAGATCGCCGCGCGGATGAACAACCAGGGCGCGATCCTCGCCAACGAGTTCTCCGCCAGCCGCGTTAAGGTGCTGCACGCGAATATCAGCCGCTGCGGGATCAGCAACGTGGCGCTCACCCATTTCGATGGCCGCGTGTTTGGCGCCGCCCTGCCGGAGGCTTTCGATGCGATCCTGCTGGACGCCCCCTGCTCTGGCGAAGGGGTAGTGCGAAAAGATCCCGATGCGCTGAAGAACTGGTCCGTTGCCAGCAACCTTGAGATCGCCGCCACCCAGCGCGAGCTTATCGACAGCGCCTTCCACGCCCTGCGTCCGGGCGGCACGCTGGTCTACTCCACCTGCACCCTTAACCGCGATGAAAACGAAGCCGTTTGTCTGTGGCTTAAGGAGCAGTATCCGGATGCCGTTGAATTCCTGCCGCTCAACGACCTGTTCGCCAGCGCCGGGGACTGCGTTACGCCTGAAGGCTTCCTGCACGTCTTTCCGCATATTTACGATTGCGAAGGCTTTTTCGTGGCGCGCCTGCGTAAAAAGGCCGCCGTTGCACCGCTGCCCGCCCCCAAATATAAGGTCGGAAACTTCCCGTTCACGCCCCTTAAAGCCCGCGAAGCCCAACAGATTACTGCCGCCGCTAACCAGGCGGGCCTGTTCTGGGACGACAATCTGCGTCTGTGGCAGCGAGATAAAGAGGTGTGGTTATTCCCGACAGAGATTGAGCCGCTGATCGGCAAAGTGCGCTTCTCCCGTCTTGGCCTGCGCCTGGCGGAGACGCACAACAAAGGCTATCGCTGGCAGCATGAAGCGGTGATCGCGCTGGCAGGCCAGCACAACACCTTTGCCTTAACCCAGGCGGAAGCGGAAGAGTGGTATCGCGGACGCGATGTCTGGCCGCAGGAAACCCCGTCCGGGGATGATGCGGTAGTGACCTGGCAGGGCTTCCCAATAGGCATGGCGAAAAAAGTGGGCACGCGGCTTAAAAACAGCTATCCGCGCGAGCTGGTTCGCGATGGCCGCTTGTTTACCGGTAACGGTGAAGCGCGCTAAAAAAAGCACTTTTTTACTGGCGCTTTTGCTCTTCATTGTCCAGGCTGAAAAGTGGGCGACTATACTGGTCGTACCAGAACACAGCGTGATCATGGAGAGCATTATGACGAAAACCAATGTGCGCATTGGCGCATTCGAAATCGATGATGCCGAGTTAAGCGGCGATACGCAGGGCGAACGAACGTTAACCATCCCCTGCAAATCCGATCCCGACCTTTGCATGCAGCTCGATGCATGGGATGCAGACACCAGCGTCCCGGCAATCCTCGATGGCGAACACTCAGTCCTTTACCGTGAGCATTACGATCAAAGTTCCGATGCCTGGATCATGCGCCTTGCCTGATTCAAAGAGAACCCGCCCGCAGGCGGGTTATTTATTCTCATAATCTCCTCTTCCCTGAATCATCCCCTACAATATCAATATGGTAGTAAATGCTGAGGGGCATGATGTACGCACTGGTGTTATTTATCTGTTATCTGGACGCAGGCTGTGAAGATCTGGTGGTGGATGTGTATCGCACCGAACCGCAGTGTGAGGCCTCGATGGACGATCAGCGTATTCGTCACGGCGGCTGTTATCCGGTTGAAGACTTCATCGACGGCTTCTGGCGTCCGGCGCAGGAGTATTCCGACCTGTAATCACTGTAGCTGCGCCAGGGTCAACGCGCCGCCAAATACCGCCCCGGTGTCGATATAGTGCAGGTTCTGGCAGTCATAACGTGTTTTGAGCGGTGTGTGCCCGAACCAGAAGTGATCCGCCCCAGCGATCCCCGCCTCGTTGCCGCTCATCAGTTCCCGCAAGCGTGCCCTGTCCCAGAGGACGCTTTGCTTGTTGACCGGCTTGTCCCGCACGTAGTGGGAGGACGGGTAA
Source organism: Leclercia sp. M50 (assembly GCF_037150775.1). NCBI lineage: Bacteria > Pseudomonadati > Pseudomonadota > Gammaproteobacteria > Enterobacterales > Enterobacteriaceae > Leclercia > Leclercia sp. M50. Next base: position 23,056 of record NZ_JBBCPK010000069.1, on the reverse strand, counting down.
TTGGCATGAGCAATAACATTCACGCCGTTGGCGCAGGCAATTTCGATAATCCACGGCAGGGTCTCACTGCGCCTGAGCAACGCCAGCGCCTGCGCCTGCTGTTCACCCTTTAATTGTGCTAACCAATTGCCGCCATTCATCATCCACAGGCCAAAATCATTATTCTGCAGCGCGTCCAGCGCCATCTGCTCATGGTTGCCCCGCACGGCATAAAACCACGCTTCATTTAATAACTGCAGGCATTTCACGCTATCCGGTCCGCGATCGATTAAATCGCCAACGCAAATAAGTAAATCCTCATACGGGTTAAAATGCCGCTGCCGCAGATCTGCCATAAGCATTTGATAACAACCGTGAAGATCGCTTACCACCCAGACGTGTCGCCAGTTGTGACCATCAAGATTGAGATACATAGCGCCCCCTCATGATCAGTATAGCCCCTGGAATGCTGACAATAAGATGAGCGGTAACTGGGGTTAGGAATAACCTCAATCGACATTAAACAAAGCGGAAATAAAGGTTTAGCAACGCTTAAATGATTATCCGATGGCCTTTAAGATAATTGCAGAAATATAAAGAGGTCTTCATCGTGTCTAATACCATCCTGCCTGCTGAGCTGTCTTTAACGCACCGTTCTTCTGTTATTTTCGCCCTGGCGAAGGGCGAGTTTATGCCCGGCCCGCTGTGGCATAAACGCGATTACAGGCTGAAATTTTTCCTGCGCTCCCTGCTGTTCTGGTCCTCAACCACCCGCATGCTGGAGACGCTCTCCCGTCGCGATGATTTTCCGCTGTTGTTAAAAGCACAAACTACGCTGCCGGTGAAAACCCAGCGTCAGTATCTCACTCGCGGATTACGTGCCGGTGAGCGGGCCAACGCCATCCTGCACCATTACGCCTGGCTTGATGCGCTGCCGGACGCCAGCCTGGCGCGGAGCTTTAGCAGCCCGACTCCACTTTCGCTGCTGCAGTTCGCCACTAAAGACGATGCGCACTATACGATTTACGCCAGCAGCGCGGTGAAGGCCGAACGCGAGGGCGAAACCACGCTCTGGCTACGGGCCGGGGATAACACCCTGCTGGCGAGCCTGACCTTCAGCGTTGTTGAGGAGAAGGGCCAAAGTGCGCTGGTGATTGGCGGCCTGCAGGGGCCACGAAAAGACGTAGGGCGGGAGACGATCAAAAATGCCACCCGCGCCTGTTATGGCCTGTTTCCAAAACGGATCCTGCTGGAAGCGATCTTCAATCTGGCGAAGCAGTCAGGTATCAGCGCCATTTATGGTGTGAGCGATGAAGGCCATGTTTTTCGCGCCCTGCGCTATCGTCTGAGTAAAGGTCGTCATCTGCATGCCAGCTATGACGAATTCTGGCAATCGCTGGGCGCTAAGTCGTGCGGTGCATTTCGCTGGGCCCTGCCAGCAGGTATGGAGCGCAAAGCGATCGACAGCATTGCCAGTAAAAAACGCGCGGAATACCGCCGCCGTTTTCAACTGCTTGATGAGATTGAATGCGGCATCAGCGCACGTTTTTGCCGCTAATCTCTGCTTTCATCGGTAACAGCCAAAAATTTAACAAAACCGCTAAAAAGCACTGGACTTCCGCCGGGCGTAGTGTGGTATGGTTTAACGAAGAACAGAGAATGTTGCCCATCTGTTAAAGTCCGCAACGGGAAAAGGCGTTTACTTTCAACAGATAAAAAGAGACCGAATACGATTCCTGTTTACGGCTCAATCTCTGTTCTTCGTTATATTTCAATAAGTTACCATAGAAAGCCCACCAAAATAAGCGTTACAACACTTACCATTGCGTTCTTTCAAGATCAAACCGTTACTCACTTATTCGAGTGAGCGACGAGTAAACTTCGTGTATCCCTCGCCCATCCCAAATAACATAACTTGATCGCCTACGTGCGATACGCCGTTGTGAAAACTTTGCGTAGCTCCTTCCAGAAAACAAAACCGCTCGTTTACATCACCAGCCTACCCTGGCAAAATCGCTACCGATCCGTTTGTAAGATTTAAAGGTGCGCACCGCTTCTTATACCGGAATGTCATCAGCATCAGTGCTGTTGATAAAGAACGTCACCCTGCCCATCACCTCGACTTCTTCGGCCGTTGCGCCCTCAATCGCTTCGCCGTCATCACAAATCAGCGCCTTGCCCCTGAGCTTCGCAAACTGCGTTCGGCCACCCGACAGGATCAGCAGAGTCTGCCCCTGCACCAGCCTGGTAACCGGCTCGATAACGGCAAATCCGGACGATGTTTCGAGGATGCGGCTGTCCATGCCTATACCGCAGATAATTTCAGGAGATAAACGAGGGGCTACGTAATCAGCCGCCGGTGAAGGAAACCCCATCAGAGCACCCTCCCCATCGTACGCAGCATCCACAGACGGTTCTCACTGTCGTCCGGCGTCTTATCGACGAAGAATTCCTGATATCGCTCTATCCATTCATTGGCGTCGGCCTGGCTGAAATGCCAGTGCACCTTAGCCAGCTCGCGGATAAAGTCGTCAGTGCGCAAACACTGGTAGCCCTTAGGGTTTAGCTGTATGGCAGCGACAAATGCGCCGTGAATGTCTGATTTGCGGGGCATGATCTGCACTCCTTTTACTGTTTTTATATACAGTAGTTTTAAAGGAGGTGCAGATCAAGTCGTTGTTACTGTGTGTGGTGGTTAAGCTTATTTAACATGAACTCAATGCTTAACTATGGCGAACTATGTATTAGTGACCAGATCAGGGCTTAACTTTAAACGCAGCCTCTGAATATCCACTTTGGGATGAGGGTTATCCGGCTGCAATTTAGCTGCCTGCTCAGATGCAATTAGGGCATCAGCATAATCACCGATTGCTTCGCTGTAGCGGGCAAGATCACACCATCCTAAAAAGCTTGTTCCCTCAACTACTACGCCAGCACGAGCAACATCTCGCGCTTCTGAAGTTTTCTTTGCTGAAAAAAGAATTCGTGCGAGGATGCGGTAAGCATTTCCATGACCTGGTCGCGCATTATGTACCGCTAACCTACCGTAAGCTTCCGCTTCTTGTAACCTGACTAATTTCCAAAGGCATTCTGCGATTAGGATAATTATTGCCTGACTGACTTTCCGTACAGATATCGCTCTTTGCAAAATCACAAGCGCATACTCCCAATAGCCATTGTCACCGGCCTTTTTTAGCAGTACAGATAAACAATCATCGTCAAATCGGCTTAAAAATATTTGAATCTCTGGCTCACGGAGTAAATGCCAATTACCGCTTGAAACCATTAACTCTGAAAAATTACTCTGATATAAAGGAGATACCTTCTCGAATTCAGAAATTTTTCTCAGGCATGCTTCCTTAACAGCCACCGAGCGTGATCTTTTCCCCATACAGTAAAAATATTGAGGTGTTTTACGCCGATTTCTTGCCAGCAGACTGCATTCATGGGCAGACAATGTCCCAGCTAACGCCCCTTCCACGAAAGTAGAAAGAATATCAACCTCATTCATGTATGCAGCAATGACGTGCCCAACAAGCGGCATCTTGAAATGAATAATGTTTTCTTGATCCAGTCGTTCGACATGTTTACGGTCCAATTTGAACAAAGGATCATAAGCAACGAAAACGGACTTTGCCTTTGATGCCCCAATTCGAGCATCCGAAAAGTCGCCCGACCAGTCCTGTCTGCTTCCTTCTGGGTATCGCGTATCCCAAGGGACTATACTGGCGTCCAGTGTTGCCTGAGGATTGAACGCAATGACGGATGCGCCGGGAAACGCATCAGCGAAGGTTAAGGCGGCAAAGCCTCCCATTGATGAACCGTACAAAAATACTTGGTCAAATTGGCTAACAAAATCCTGTAGTTCACTTGAACGAAAGAATTTGTGCAGATCTCTTCCACGATACCAGTCGACTAATTTAGGCTTAACCCCAATAACAGCATACCCAAGATTATGCAGCCACATCCCGCCCCATGGCTTACGAAGACCATTCGGGCGTGGACGGGTTGGATGTTCTGCGTTCTCAAAAGTAAAAGCTAGTTTCGTCGCCCCTACCAGAGGGATGTAATCAATAAAGTATCCAGGCAATTCATACGAAAGAAAGTCCTTTCCATTTTCATATTTACACTCTAAAGAAAACATACAACACCGATTAAATTCGTAAAAAACCATCACAATACATCACAGCTAAAACAAAAACAAAGGCGACATTCGGATTGCTATCTCAATACTAAATATTTACTGAAATTCCCTTTCCAAGATGGTGTGCGGCGAGGTAAGTAAGCTGCTTGTGATACCCATGTATGGCTTATAGGAAGATGGCTCCGAGCACCATCCTCTGGTAATAGTCAATACAGACCAACACGAAGCTTGAAATCGATCTCAGCGTTAGTTGTTCCGGCGGTAATGGTGGCTCCGGATACATTACGTAGATTGATGACAATTTCGTACGGAACTGTTTGACTGTTATCAACTATTGAGTCAACAGTACATCCACGGAATGAACCTGAATCAGGAGGCATAATGGTAAACGCATTGGTATTCTGGTCCGTAAGCTGGTGATAAATATATACTTGCTTCTGCGTATTGTTAGCCCAATCGACTGTCGGTATATACTTTAGCTTCACCACGTTATGAAATAGCGGAACGCCCCCATTAAAATCCGCCATTTTATTTGTGCTATTCACACAAGTCACTGGGGTTACGTTTCTCCCTCTGGCTGAACTGAAATCAACACGGTTTGAAGCACCTACATAAGATAGCTGACCAATCCCGGGATTTTGCGACAAGTTGATATAAGCATCCAGATCGTTGAAACGCCCCTCAATAAACTTACCTGTGGAAGCGAGACCGCCAGCCCATGTCTCAACGCGGAACACGGTGCGGTTTATTGCATAAGAGCACGCATTCTTCAGCATAACAGCTGACGTTCTGGCTTGCGTCGGATCTATAGCCTGTGTGATGACTTGGTTACTGTCCCAGTTTGGACCCGGGGTGGCCAAGCCATTGTCACGGAAAAGCACTGCTTTTTCACAGTTGGCAATGAAATTACAATAAACCTTATTGCCCTGCATCACGTTCGCCAGAGCATCCGCAACAAATACAATTGCGTTAGTACATGCAGAAATGGATGTCAGGCTGACCTCAGTATTCAAGAGCGTCGTGTCGGACCCGGATGTTTCCAGGATAAGGGCATCTCCACATTGCTGAATTTCTGAAATGTAAAGGTTAAGCAGACTTGTGCCAACAACCCGCAGACCATATTCAGCAAACCCCGAAATGGCAGGGAAGGACGATTTCCCTACAGAATTACCACCCGTCATTTTCACACCTTTTACCGCGCCAACGATGGGCTTAAAAGATGCTCTTGGGCTGGCCTCTGACGGCACACGTCTGTCCCACGTCAGATCAGATATTAGATATTCATCAATGAATGAAACAGTGATTTTATTTGGTGAACAGGCACTCTGGCATTTGGTTATTGCAGCAGTAGAATCGATATCCCGCGCAGCACCAAACCACTCCGGATGAGACTTCATTGTATTAGTCGTGAAAACCACGTTGCCAGCACCTGAGAAAACCTGATGTAACCCACACAGGATCCTGCCGACAGTGAGCGTTGCCCCCGCCTGCACATCAATAACAGCCCCCTTCTCAAACATCAACTCACATGCTGACATGTCCGTATTGCCAGATATTTTGTATGTGCCGGCTGGTACGAAAACGCCCGTACCAGAAGCATTCGCAGCTGCAAATGCCACGTCTGCAGCCGCAACACCTGTGTTATCCGCACCTCCAGAAAATCCAATCCAGGTTACTGGCGTTACCGCCCCACCAATAAGGCCTGCGCCACCGGGCGAGGCTAATTCCTGACGGAGAGCCGCGTCACCCACACTGACAAAATGTGCTGAATCATTCGCCCAAGAAGTGGCATCATTACCGGTAGTCGTGAACGGAAGGCTTGTTGCGGCGGTCAGTTTCCAGAACTCATTCTGATAGTGAATAAGCTGGTTATAGTCAGTGATGGTTAAAGGTCCACTGGTATATTCGCCAATAACCTTATATCCAGAACTTTGGATGAAAGTATTGAAACGCTCCTGCTGACTGAGCAACTGAGCTGAAAACGCCTGCTCCATCCCCCAGTAGCTTTTCCTGTTTCTGCCGAATCGGTCAGTCCAGATCGCTCGGGTAATGTCATTCAGCGCGTAATCAAGGTTCTGGGAGTTATCGAAAAGGTCCTTCGGATCCATGGACCCGATCGGGTTATTCGTGGCGTATGTGGTCATGCTCGCTCCGGGCATAAAAAAACCCGCCGAAGCGGGTCAGATAATTTTGATTGCTTTTAAGCGGCGTCGCCTGGGTATGTGGCGTCGTCATAGGCATATTTGCCGGGGTGATACTGAATAGCCGTCACCTGGCTGATCCCGTCGTTACCCGGAGATATCTCACCCACCAGCGCGTCATACGGAACCCGCACAGACGAGCAGAACAGCAGGCGCGGCGGCTCAATGTATGGGTCGTTCATTGCCCACATTTCCGGCTCCAGTGATGCGATGTACGGCACCGAGATGGTGAAGTCGTCAATGCGAGTCGGTACGACCATTGCCGATGCCCGGCCATCCTGATGCCGGATGATCACGCGTGGATTTTCAAACGACCAGTCCGGCGCCTCGCTGAGCGTCATGGTGATTTTGCTGCTGTCATACTTCATATCGATAATCAGGCAGCTAAGCGTCTGGCTGCCCGGGATATCGTCGGCCAGCACAATGCGATCCATAAACTCATAGCAGAGCGCATCCATCTCGGTCGAAGTGGTGTGCTGCAGGCGCTGCAGCTGGTAGCCCAACAACCGGCGCATGCCGATACGGTAGGCCCGGTCCTCGTCCAGAACGCCATCCAGCGTGTAGCTTTCGATTTTCACCGGTGTATGGTTGCCGGGCTGGCGACACTTCACGGTTTCTTCCGCCCAGGTGGTGCCGTTGATATAGGTCACGTCCACGCCGTCGTAATCATCCTGAGACGGGGCCTTAAACGCGGTCTGCAGTTCCTCGGTGGTTTCCTGCGGTGTGATCATGCCTACCCAGGGTTTGATGCCTTCCCTGCCGGCAGATGCCAGTCCATCAGACAGCAGGAAATACCCCATCCCCGCGTTGGTGATTTTTTGCAGCACCTCGAGCGCTGATTTGCTCTCCCCGCTCGCCCAGTCGAATTTCTCTCCGCGGGGCGTCCAGTAGGTTTGTTCCAGCGCATCAATCGCCGCCGTATCAATCTGGCTGGCCGTGAACCCCAGTGACTCCAGGACGTGGTAAAGCGCGCCGCTGATGCTCCGCGCCGTTCTGCCGCCGCTGTAAATCCGGGTTGGCGTGACACTTATCCGGCGATCGGACATGGCCGCCAGCCGGTTCCCTGTGCGCACGGTCAGCGCCATGGTGGTGACACCATCGTACTTCGTTGGGCGCTTGCTGAGTCGTGAGCGCAGCGCCTGCCAGAATACCTGGTCGCGTGTGCTACCACCCTTAACCGGTTCGGTTCGGCGCATCCGGATCTCATATTGGCCCGGCGACACACTGTAGCGATGCGTAAACCCGATCTGGTTTTCGGTACTGCGTGAATAGAACGGAGACTGCTGCTGCCAGGTGGTAGTGCCAACCTTGCGATACTGGATCACCAGGCGTACCGGCATTGAGCGCTTATTCCCCTGGTCGGTGTAACGCACCAGGCCGCTCTGGAAGTTGATGTTAACCTCGAATGCGTCCAGTGTTTCTCCGTCCGGGCAGGCCAGGAACGGGCCAACCCATTCGTAATCGTCGCTGACACCCGTCACGGTAGCATCCAGCAGCGTGCGCTCAGTGAATCCAGGCCATGATGGATCTGGAGTCGTGATGGTTTCACCGCCAGAGCCTGTTGTAACAGTTATCCGCTCTACAGTTACCGTCTGGCTATCCACAGCAGTTATCCTGAACTGATTGCCGGCCAGACCCAGGGAAAAGCGCTGAATGCCCTCCGGCAGTCCGGTGAATGGGGTGCCGGTGGCACTATTGTAGGCCAGGGTAATGTGCGCCCTTACCTCCGCCGTGCCGCCCGTTGATTTCACACCTGCTGTATTAACCGGAGCATCACCGAACACAGCAACGGGCAACGGGCTGTTGGTGATGCTTCCGCCAGCATAAGGACTGCTGGCCTCGCCGATTTCAAGCCGACCACTATTATCGCGTGCGACGAGGCCGGAGCCGGATAGCTGCGAGGTGATCGAAGAAACCAGTCCCGACATGGTCACGTAGTTGGTAACCAGTGATACCGGGTAGGTTGTGCCCTGCCAGCTGATGCTGAACGTCACAGGCGTGCTGCTGAAATCGTATGACGTCGGCGCGGCACTGGCGGTGATTCTGGCGGCGCTGCCACCCACCCCCGGCACTGCCGGAACGCCCGGGACATAGCTGGCAATCACCAGGTCGTAGTCGTTGCCGTTATAGTTGAGGGACACCGGCATTCCGACCACTGGCGCCAGCTCCTCTACCCCGCCATAAATCACGCTGTAACCGCCGGACGACACAACCGTGTAAGAGTTTGGGGCCAGCACGGTTATAACCGTTCCAACCGTCCACGACGGAGGGATCTCCTCATCGCCAGACGACGATACGTCAACCAGCGTGATGGAGTTTCCTGCCACGACCAGCGCATCCGCGATAATACTGACCGTCTCCGGGCCGCTTGAGCCCAGGTCCAGCCCGGCGGTACCGGAGCCGGTATTGCCGACCTCTGGTGAGTTGAACCAGTTTTCAGTGCGCGTGTCGCTGGACACCGTGGCGCCAGGCGGATAGAGGGTATAACGCACGTCGGTACCAAACGCGGAAATTGGCGTATTACCGATCCGGATGTCGGACTGGTTAATCACCATATCGCCGACACCCACGCACAGGAACATGCTGGTTTCCATGCTGGTCTCATTGACGAACCGGCTTACCGGCTGCACGACGTAATCAGGCCAGACGCGATATTTGCCGAAGATTTCACGGATCGGGTCACCCAGTTTCGCCGCATTCGCTTTGGCCGGGTTGAGGTCAATCTGGTCGCCGCTGGCTGCCTGGGCACCGCCGCCGCCTGCCTGCGACATTGTGCTCATCATGTAGATGCTGTACGCAGCAGAGGCGACGGCTACGCTGACGGCAACCCAGATCGCGATTTCTGCGCCGGTACCGTACGGCACCGGATACATCCTGACGTCGGTCTCTCGCTTGATAACGCACAGTGGCCACTCTGCCGGCGGGACGGGGACACCGTCAATTTCAACCGCAACCGGGTGCTGCTGATCCGGTGCCCAGTCCTTCACGTTCTGCGCAAACCAGGCACTGAGGGTCATCGTTTCATGTTGATGCGTTTCCAGCGGTTCGCCCGGCAGCCGGGAGGGATAGATACGGATCGTCACTGGTAATACTCCACACGGACAAAGCGGCGCTCAAACCGCGCCAGCGGCAGAAAGGTCACGTTAGTGCGGGGATTGCACTCTGCAGCACGCAGCTGGCCGTCAATCTCAACCACGATGGCAACGTGTGTCACTACAGAGCCGGAATAACAGGCGATACCCGCGCCCGGAGTCGGTTCACATCGCGTCAGGCCCGCCATCAGCCCGCGAGCCTCCCGGTCAAGGCCGTTATCATCCTTCGTGATTCCGGCGAAATCAGGCCACGGCAACAGGCCAAGATCGCGCCTGATTTCATTGACGATGCCAAAGCAGTCCAGCGCGGGGTAAGCGCGTCCGCCCTTCTGCCACTCGACAGAACGGTATTTATCAGGATTGAACATGGTTATTTCCTACTGGAGGTAGCGGAGGCCCGGGAAAACAGGAAGCGTGTAGCGGTAGCGCGGCCATGCAGTATCGAGAATATTCAGGAAACCGGCTTTAATCTGTACTTCTGTCGCTTTCCAGTACCCGTCTTTAATCTGGAATACCAGAGGCGGCGCCGAAGGAAAACTCAAATCGGTCGAGATGTACTGCCGCATTATCAGCGTGCCGGCATCGAGGTTAGCCAAGGCATTGCGTATTGCAGTGGAAACGATGCCGTCAATGTTGCTGATGACGAACTGCAGATCCTGTGTGCCATCCTTATTTCTGGCAGGCAGCGCCACGGCCATAGCAGCAGCTTCGAACTTCACCGATGCGCCGGTTTCCGTGACAGCAGTGATATCCTCGAAGTTCTCAACCAACCAGTAAGTCTCGCCGCCGACCGCAATCTGCAGCGTGTTGAAGAGGATCTCACTGCCGCCGCTGGCATACAGCCTGTTGAGTGTTGGGCTTGTCATGCTTCCGGCCACTCCTTATTGAGCGCGTAATCAATAATGCTCTGCCCGACGATGAACTCGGGGAAATTACCCCAGCCAGGCGGCAGGATTGGGCGCTCCCACAACTCAAGGATTGCCGTGTATCTCCAGAACCCCAGCGCATACAGTACTGGCCCTTCGTAGATGTCCTTGAACCTGCAGACGTAGTCATCGACACCCATCGGCGTACGCATGCGCATATTGAACCACGCTGCGCCGTCGGTGATCACATCCCTGAACCACACCTCAAACAGCTGCGCCTGGGCATCGCTGAACACCCACGAAACAGACGCCTCAGTCGGAACCGAGGTGTATTTGCGACGCTGGCGCGTGCGGCCGGATGTCATGTTGGAGCGCTGTAGGGGGCTGACGGGTGTGAATCCATGCCCGGGGCGCTGCGGCATTGGCAGGTACTCATGGGGGTAATTGATGTCGGTTTGTTTACCCATTAACCGATCCTCCTTTTAGCGGTCCAGCCGCTTTGCAGGCCTTTAGAGACGTTTCCTTTCCCTGAGGCAAGATCTCCACTTATTTGCTGGTATACCTGCTTGCCACCACGAGCCACTGCCGCTTCTATCAGAGCAATGGTTTTTTCATCTGGATTGCCGTTGATTTGGATAGTCGGGCTGTAATTAAAAGCACTACCACCGCCACCACCCATATCGCGGTTACTGATGACGCGACCGTTATCGCCGGGGATCATGTACTGACTGCCATTGCTGGCTTTGAAAATCTCAGGCTTGCCGCCCTCGCCAACACGGTACATGGAGCTGGCCGATACCGGGCCGCCGTGTTCGCGTCCGCCACCATACGACATTGCGCCGATAGATGAGATCACCTGGCCGCCAGCTGCGGCTACCTGCGCCATTGCTGCCATGTTCCAGGGGAATGGTCCGGAGGCCATGGCGTTTGAGAGCGCAAGCTGAAGGTTCAGAGTGGACTGTGCAACAGCAAAGGCTTTGCTGATTGCGAACAGCGTCTTGTAAGCGGCATTGCTTTCGCCAGCGCTTTTGGACACGATTTCTGCCAGTCCAGAGAAACCTTCACCGATCCCGCCAAGCAGCATGTTCATCACGTCAACCTGACGCTTTGCCTCCTGCTGTGCAATGCTGATGCGGTCGTTTGATGCCTGCCTCGCGATGGCTGTCTTTCCGTCCTCATACTGCTGAGCGTTAATCACACCCAGCTCCTGGTATTTAGCCAGAGCTTCGAGCTTGCGCTGCTCTTCCTCGTTTACCTGCGCGGCGGGATCTTGCGCTTCATCGATGTAGGGATCGCGTTGAACTTTTGAGGCCGCCACCTCCTGATTGATAAACCGGGAGGCTTGCTCCGCCTGCTGACGCATCTTAATGGCGTTGGTTGTGTCCCAAATTTTGGCGGCATACTCACCCGCAAGCTTTATTTGGTCTTTGGTTGCGGAGTTTCAAGGTGACTGTTCAGCATTCAGGATGGCATTCGCCCGAGAAAGATCCTCTACACTATCAGCTGACAACGTAGCCTTCTGCTTCAGATCATCCAGTTTTTGGTTAACCGACTCTTGAGCTTTTGCGTACTGCTCAGTCTCTTTCTGTACCGCAGATTTTCCGCCTTTCGCTTTGCTTCCAGTAGAGGTTCCAGTCGTTTTGATCTCGATCGGCTTGGTGTTAGCTGCCGCTTGCGAGGCTTTTGACACTGCCGCCAGATCTCCAACCAATAAGGCTGCTTTATTACTCAGGCCAGCAATCGCTTTACTTTGCGCCTCCCAGCCATCAAGCCCGAGCCATGAATATGTTCGCGCTCGGCGCTCAAACATTTCGGCGGTGCTATTAAGATCTGAAATCTGCGCTGCTGCTGAAGCAGTTTTCCCGGTCAATCTATCGAGGGCAGCAGATATAGAATCAATAACAGCAACCAGCCCATTACTTGCACCGGTAGCCTGGTTCACTGAGTCGACCATAGAAAGGAACGAATTGGTCAAAGCGGTATTGGCTTGGGCCAGTGTACGAGGCAGCTTCTCGAACTCCGCATTGACGGACGCAGTTTGCTTCTGTATGGCGTTCAGTGCGTCTTCTGCCGTCAACTTTCCATCTAGCATAAGTTGACGCAGTTCGCCTATGCTTACGCCCAACCCGGCTGCTATTTGGCGCGCAAGTTCAGGCATTTGCTCAAGGATGGAGTTGAATTCCTCAGCCCGCACAACGCCAGACGAGATCGACTGGCCGAACTGACGGAGTGCATTCGCCATTTCCTCGGATGATGATCCACCGATACGCCCAATTTTCTGAAGAGTCTCGGTCAGCTGAATAATCTGTCCATTTGTCGCGCCGGTGTCGCGAAGAGCTGTGCTGAGAGTCTCCCATAACTTCGCCGTGTCCTGAAGCGATCCACCCGTCGCCGTGCTGATACGCATCAGGCTTTGCATAGTTTGCGCAGCTGTAGCTGCACTTCCTGTCAGTCTCTCTATGCGAGCAGTCAACTGGCTCATGTTGTCAGCAGCAACGAGGAATGCCTTACCCCAGTCAACAACGAGTGAAGCGGCGATAGCCCCGGCGACGCGGTTGATATTCGTCTGCAGCTCATCCATCTTTTTAGCTGCGTTGGTGGCTGAACTTCCTATCGAATCTAATGACTTATTGGCCTTCCCCTGCGCCTTAAGCAGGCCAGAAACATCAGCCTCGATGTCGTAATAAATCTCGCCTGCTTTTTCAGACATCTCTTTTCTCCGGGCATAAAAAAACCCACCGAGTGGCGGGTTAGTTATTCGTGTAGTTTATTGGCATCGTTCGGTGTAGGACGGCGGTGGAGGTGTATCTTTAGAGCTGAGGAAGTGATCGCCAAGGCTGTAGTCGACACCTTTTGAAAACATCCCTTTCGATTTCATGTTCAGCTCAACGAGGAATGGATGGAAGCCTGCATAGGCACCGAAACCATTCTTTCCGTTAATCTCCCCGCAAACTATAGCAATGACACGGCCATCTTCAGCATCGGTCATTTTTGCAACTTTCACATTGCGGAACTGCGCGCTACCAGGATCCAGTAGATTGGCTGAAACTTCAGATTGCGCCAGCGAAATTGCCTTTTCCTCGCCCGGCTTGCAGCCAGCAAGAGCCAGCGGAATAGCCAAAGCCAAAAGTATTTTCTTCACTCTTATCCCCTGAGTTTTATTGTCGAGCCATATTACGCCCGGTCAGGCGATTACGGTACATCCATTATTAACTCAGGCGGATTTCTTTGCTGATTTTTCGCGCTCAATCATTTTCTGCCAGCGGCGATCGTCATCGTCCATAACAGCGTCGTACTCCTCACGGGTGAAACCTTTCTCGTCCGGATATTTGGCATTCAGCATCATGGCAAACTCGGTCATGGTGAGATTTTCTGCCTCATCCCTGCTGATCCCGAAGTGGTTTCGCGCTGCCATGATGTACTCAGTGGCGTGAAACTCTGTCGTCGAGACCTTCCCTTCGTGCTTCTGAAGTTTCCTCACCCGGGTGCGGCCTATAATTCCGTGCATCATGAGCGACTGCGCAATGAGAATCAGGTTTTCAGGTGGTAGCACGCCGCGGCGCCACACGAACGTTCGCTTACTGGCTTTAGCGATGTCATGCCATCCAACTAATTCCGCTACATCCTCATCGCAGCATGACTGAATCACATTAATGGCTGAAAGTAGCGCCTCACGCACAAAGCCAGCAGATTGGGCAGCCTCGATCGCCCACCCAGGCAAATCGGCATCGCCAAAATAATGGGCATAGAACAACCTCTGATGCTCAGGTATTGCTCTGTGAATGCTCCTTGCTTCGTCCAACAACCTCGCAACGTCATTATTGAACAGGGCATAGAAAGCCCTGACGATGTGCGCTGGTTCACCTATACGCGACATATTGCGAAAGGACGGGCGAAAGAAATATTCACGATCTCCTGCGCCTATAACGCACTCACCAATTTCTTTCAGAGGGGTCATAGAAGTCTCCATAATTATTATCAAGGGCAGCGCGCTGCCCTTTGTAGTAATTACGGTGCAGCTGTAACGGTAACCACGCACGAATCACTGAAACTGCCATCAGCTGTCGTAGCTGTGACAGTCGCAGAACCTGCTGCTACGGCTGTAACCAGCCCGGTAGAGCTGACCGTTGCGAATGTGGGTGCTGAACTTACCCAGGTGATCGCCTTATTCGTTGCATCAGGTGGTTGAACCGCGCCGCTAAGTTGCTGAGTGGTTCCCTCCACCAGGGACGCCGTTGCCGGAGTTACGTCCACGCCAGTGACTGCGATGGAGTCAGCAACCTCAAACACGACGGTGTCAGCGTCGTAGACCTTCCACTCTCCGGAGAAGGTGGAAATGTCATTCGTACCGAAGTCACCAGACCACGCCGTGGTGTTGAAGTACCCCATGATGTAGGTGCCGGCATCTTCGCCAGCAAAATCGAATCTGACCCACAGAGTCGGCTGGCGACCGGCTTGCACTTCATCGAAGATGTATTTGCCCATTCTCCAGGCACCAATCTCTGTGCTCTTGTCTCTCTTACGAGCCTCACCTTCACCAGAAATTGTGATGTCCATATTGTTGACCAGATTCTCAACAAGGCCTTTAGAGTCATCGGCCTCGGAGTTGATGGTGTTCATCGAATAATCGAGACCCTTGGTCGTCATAGCGCCCAGGCGTTTCCATTCGGAAAGCGCGGGCACCGCGTCGGGGCAGCCAAAGGCCATGCGTAGCACAGCTACTTTCCCGATCAGCTTGCCAAAATCATTAGCACAGCCTTGCATGTGTACCTCTCAAATAAAAAAGGCCGCCGGATGGTAGCCTGATGGGTTGATGGTGGGGTTACTCGCCGTATACGCACATGAACTGCAGTCGGAAGACCAGGCGACCCTCTTCGGTAAGAACAGGTGCAGGCAGGTTTCCGAGGTTTTGGATTAGCCCGAGGCACTCGTCGACAATGTCGTTCTGTTCGACGTAATCGATAAGCTCCTGCGCCTTCTTTGCTGTCGCCCCTCGCTTATCCTTCGCCCCCACTACATCAACCATGACATAGTGGTCAGAGCCGAGATCGTTACGAATATCGGTACCGCCATTTGGGCGAAACACGATGAAGGAGTCAGCGAGATTCTTTGTGTCTTCGAACGCCAGCAACTGAACAATGCTGCCAGTTGTAAGCCCGGCATCCACAAAGAAGTTACGGACGCGCTCGTACATGGCTGGCATCATACTGATAGCTCCTTGCGCATAACGGCGTCTATCTGGCTGCGGGTATCCTCAAAGCCTTTGGTGAGGAACTCTTTCTGTGCGGTAGCGCGGCGGAAGGTTTGCGGCACGTTAGGGTCGTGAACGAAAACAGCGTAGTTCGCCGTGTATCCCACCCGACCTGTGAGACGAACGCCCTGATTAACTAACTCTCGATACTGGCTGTTGAGCAGCGTCGAGGTGTCGATAGGCGTGTAAAGCGCGGCCTGTGAACTGCCAATTATCATTGCTGACTGTAGCGCCCGGACAACCTTTCGCCCTTTCACGTCGTTTATGATGCGATTGAGCCCGGCTTTCGACTGCTTAACACCGCGCACTTTGATGCCCATGGTTTTCTCCTGGCAATAAAAAACCCCGCCTGAGCGAGGTTTGGTAACATTCAATAGGTGAATCAAAAAGGGAGCATTGCGCGGATTTCAGCGTACCAATGATTAACCACGGGGATGTCCTCCAGGAGCCAGAAACCTAAAATAATCATCGCCATGCCCATTACCATGTGAAAGATAATGCTGAACCAGAATTCAATAGGTTTTTCATCAACGTGAATGTACTCTTTTCGGCTCGTTCCTTTGAATGTTTTGGTATAAACGCCCCTACGACAGTATACAAATGATTGGACCAGGGAGATTGGACCAACCAAAAAGACCGCGCATACCGTGAACCAGTACTGAAACCCCATTACCTGTCATCCCATTGATATTTTGGTCCATTATTACACAGGTTTATCAGATTCCCGTCAGTATGGCGTAATCATCCGCCACCCGCTCAAACGTGTCGGCGTAGCGGATAACCTGCCTCACCTCGTCAGCGCCAGCAGCAACCGGATCGGCGTCGGCAGACTCACCAATCAGCAGGTAATCACCAGCGCCGGCCAGCGCATACTCAGTCCAGACGGTGTTCTTCACGACGACTTCAGCGCCCAGGCTGCCGATACGCTTTGACAGGCCGCCCTCATAATCGACCATGATGACTACCGGTGCGGCGTAGCCGTTTATGGGATCGCCATTCTCGTCCCTGCCGCCAGCGCCTTTGCGCCAGATGGTGGCTTTGGCGGTGTAGGACCAGTTTGCAACTGATGACATCAGTCCTCCTTCCAGCGCAGCACTTTCGCGCCGGTCTCCCGAATGCGCGGGCAGTTGATGAACCACTCGCCGTCCGATTTAACATAGCCGGTGGTCTCCCGCCCGGTGTCGGTAAGCACCCAGACGCGGGTGAATGAACGTGGCAGCCGGACGCTCACAGGTATCCAGGTCATCAGCAGCCCCCGACTACCATGAACATGCCGACGCTGTTACCGGCGCTAATCGGCAGCTCACCGGTGCAGCCGCTCGTATCGAGTCGGCCCAGTGAATCGCGCAGCCAGGTGATGCTGTCGTCGCCGTACTCAAACGAGCGTGACGCGCCAGACGGCGCACCCTGCGATTTGAGGCGGCGCGCGCCAGACGACGTAGCCATTAACGCAGCGGCGTACATCAGGATCAGCTTCGCGGTGCAGTCGTCATACCCGGCTCCGTCGAGGCACGGGATGATTTTATTCACCACGCAGAGGATCGGCTCCAGCAGCGCTCCCGGGATGGAGTAACCCAATTCACCGAGGAACGCCTGCACGTCTGCCGCCGTGATTGGGTCAGCCATGGTTATTTCGCCTTCTTGGTTGCTTCTGCCAGTGCGGCCTCTGCATCTTCAGCGCGTTTGGTCACCGCCGCGAGCTGCGCATCGAAAGCTGCCTTCTCTTTCGCCGCCTGCTCGGTGAACTGTGATACCTGCTCCAGCGCCTCATCGCGAGACTTGGTCACCGCCGCGAGCTGTTCCTGCAGATCGCCTGATTGCGGCGAGGCCACCGTGGATGACTCGTCAAAGAGCTTCTCACCCTTCTTCTTTTCGGTGTCTTTTGCCTTGCCAGATGCCTTCCAGCGCGCCGCCGTCGCATCGTCAACTTCAACTACCGCACCAACCTCCAGTTTGCGGAGGTTGGCACCGGCGAAGACGTTACCTGCTGTGATTTCTACCAGTACCATAAGGCCCCCTTAACCGTGAGCGTACAGAACGCCGTGTTTAAGATTGATGTCCTGCTTGACCATCAGGCCAGCAGCACCCCAGGTACGCCATACATAGTCGCTGTTATAGAACGGGCGTGGATCTGCGACGGTACCAACAGCCTGACCAACAACCGGCGCGATAACACCTGCCGCCAGCGGAACAATCAGGATCTGGTTTCCGGTGAGCTCGGCATCCTCTTTCACCGCGGCAATACCAGACAGTTTCAGGATCTCTTCCAGTACTGTGCGGGTCTTGTTCTGGGTGTCGTAGTACTGCTCCCAGTTGGACATGATTTCGCTGGAAACGTACCAGGTCTGCTGGCCGTACTGGTTGTTCTGAAGTTTCAGCGTATCGCGCAGCTTAATCGCTCCGTTACGCATCGCTTCCGGATCAGTACTGGTGGCGAAGTTGATGTTCAGACCGGAAGCTCCGAGGTCAACCTGAGCTACGCGGTCGTCATTCTTCAGCCCTTTCCAGGTCTTGCCGTCGAATGTAACGAAGTTACCTTCTGAATCGCGGAAACCGTTGAACATGTAGTCGACGATTTTGCGACGCACATCATCAACAGAGCCACGCTGAGCGTCAGACAGGGAGGCCAGTGCAGATCCTTTGTTGAAGATCGGGTCACGCCAGTGGAACTTGAAGCCGCTGTCGTGCACAGGCACCATCGTCCCGTCAAAGCTGTACGCGCGAGCATCCAGCGCCGCACCAATCTGGCCGGACATAGAGGTATGAGCCCAGCCACGGCCGCCGGTGCGCGCATATTCATACACGGACTCTTCCAGGCGAACTGAGCGGGACAGCGGCATCAGGTCGTTGAGCAGAGTGAACTCGGTATTGGGTTCGAACTGCGCCAGAACGGTCTGATCGTACGCGCGGTACATGCGGCGGATGTCGTCCACCGCGTTCACTGCGTCCAGATGTCCGTTTTCACCGAAGCGGGCACGGGCAATGAAGTCAGCGACGGACTGCGCACTCATGTTGCGCGCCATCTCCAGCTCGCGGAACTGCGCCTGGTTGACTTCGAGGTTACCGGTGCGTTCACCGATAGAGCGGGAAAATACAAGCATTCAGGTACTCCTTACTTGATAACGATACGCAGCAGATCGCCTGCGACGACAGTGAGTGCCACGTCCTCTTCGACATAGCCGCGGACGTTGTCGGTAGATCCGGCCGCTTTAGCCATGCCATTGGCGATGGTCAGGGGCTGGCCTTTTTTGTAGGTGCCCGCCGCCGCGCGCACGTTCAGGAACATACCTTCCAGCGGGTGGATACCCACCACCAGCTCGCCGACCGGGATCGCGTCGTCGACAGTCTGACAGCGCAGATAGTCGAAATCGGCTACATACAGGATTGCCTGCTCATTGCCATCTACGGAGGCGGTGAACTTGCCGGCAGCGAAGAAACCGATGGTGCCTGGCTTGGTGGCCGCCGCCGCGGCGCCTTCGCGATTAAGAAGCGGGTTTGGGAAAATACCGCCCGCGTGAATTACGTGTTTTCCGTCTTTAGCCATTTTTTACTCCGGCATTTCGCTGACTGACTGGTTATTGGTAGCCTGGCGGAATGCACCATTCAGGCCGGTTGAGGTCTGGCACTGAGCAAACAGCTCTTTCAGCGGCTCGCCGTCCAGCGCGTTCACCGCGACATCGGTCATGCCGAACTTGGCTTTCACGGCGGCGCGCTGCTCTGATTTCTCCTTATCGGCGTTGACTGTCAGGCCAGATTTAACCGCAGCAAGATCGTCCGCGAATGGCTTAAACCATGCAGGGGCTTCCGCCTGGTTGTTTGCGCGCTCACGCTCTTCTTTCTCAGCCTTTTCGCGAGTAGCCTTCTCTTCGGGCGTTTCGGTTTTGGCGGCCGCCTTCTCTGCTGCCAGCTGGTTGTATGCGTCCATCAGCTCGGCGTCGGACTTGCCTTCGGTCGGCTTACCAGCGGCTTGCAGCGCATTGATAATCAGTTCTTTCATCGGATCGTTCTCTCCGTTGGTTTTAATCTCGTACTCAGTTGGTTTGCGCACGACTTCTACAGGCTCGCCGACGAATACGGCCTTACCGGCATCATCGATGAGGTACTTTTGCTTCAGGTATCTGGTGTCATCCCGGTAGATGAAGCTGTCGGGCCACACCGTTTCCGGCCAGAGCCACTTATCTTCGCCCGCTCCATCGCGCAGCTTGTCGCTGATGGCGCGCTGGATATCGTCGAAGGAGAAATTGGAGGCGTTGGTGAAGAAGAAGCGGGTTTTGTTCAGCATCCCTTCGCGGGTGCAGTCGGCGGCGTCGGCCAGGTTCGCCAGCTCGATCTCCTGCTCATCCCCCTCGGCATTAACGAAGATGCCCACGCCTTCATCCGGCGTTCCGGCGCCCGGCTCATCGAGCAGGACCGCCACATGGTCGAACATCATGTTGGTGGCGATCTCGTTGTACTTTTTGCCCTTCGACTCGCCGTTGGCGGCAATGCCGGAATACAGCAGCCCAGTGGAGATGTGGATCGGGTCGGAGTTGGTGCCGGCCAGCATTTCGTCCAGGCGGTTAATCAGGCGCTTGCCCTTCTCGCTGGATTCGGCGTACTGGCGATTAACGTACATGTCCCCCGTCACCTTGCCGTCTTTGTGGCTGACGTTCTGCAGCCAGGCCCCGACGTGGTATTCGTTCACCGCCTGGACATCGCGAGCCGACACGTGCTTGCCATCCACCTTCGGGTGGCCCAGCGGCATCGGGTTACGCTCGAGCGTGTTATAGGCCTTTTCGATTTCAGCTGCCGGGTACAACTTCCGGTTCATCACAATATCGTCCACGACAGGCGTGATGCCGCGAACCACGATATGTGGCTTGCCGTTGACGGTTTCGGTGGTGATGTTTGAAGCGGAGTTGACGACGGTCAGCACGTTAACGCGGTTGCGTTTCATGCTGGGTCCTCATTGGTGGATTTCAGGCAATAAAAAACCCGCCGATGCGGGTTCTTAAATTTCGATAGCCTATCTGAATTTCAATTCTTTCTTAGCATCGTGGGTAATTTCATGAATAACATTTTTTAATAGCTTCACTTTTTCATCATACACAACTTCTGATGGCATATTTTCATTGTACATGGAGTAATCTTGGGAATGAGATTTGTCAAAAAAATCATGGACAAGGTCATTGGTTTTTTTGCTAAGGGAAATCGGAGCTAACGCCAATTGACGCTGAATGGCAATGTGAAGATTAACGCTTCGTTCCCAGTCTAAATCTTCAGAAAAAGACCTACCCATGCGCTCTTTTCGAGAACGGTTCCTTGCATCTCTAAAAAATAACTGGAGTTCAAAAAGGTTGTTAACCAGATCGTTATAGGCTTGGTGTTTTCTTTCCCACCATTTGTCATGATAAAAGCGCTTAAGGGTAACTATTGCGGTTAAAAGTGCAGCAACCGCGCCAGTGATTATCCCAACTCCAACTTTTGACCAGAAATCCACAGCATCGAAAGCAGTTCCAGGCATAGCTATTCCTTATGAGATTTTGAAATCAATCATTTATGCCACTGCTTGCGCTCTTTCGCCAGCTTATCAGCCAGCCCTTCGTTAAATATGCTGCCGTCGTCGTTGAGCAGCACCGGGATCTGGCTGCAGTAGCAGTTGTACCGGTTGCCGTTCTCAGCGTAGAAATTGCGCACCTCTTCGGTGGTGTAGACCCTGCCGTGACGGCTGGCGTGCCAGCTCCGCGTCGTTGGCTTGAGCGCTGACAGCCACAACAGGCCGGTATTGAGCCCCAGCCGGTCAGCGGCCCAGTCAGTTTCGTTCCACTGAGCCTGCCGCAGCGCGCCTACCTGCTCGGTCTGGGCTATCGCCTTGGCCCGGCTCATCGACACATCGAGGCGCTTACTGATAACGCTGGCTGTTTCCCGTGGGTTAACCCCGCGCGCCACAGCATCGGTGATGATGCCTGTCAGGTCTGCCCGGGAGGCATCGCTGATCGCCTTCCAGTCGCTGAACGTTGTCAGCCTGGCGGAGGCGATTTGGTTTTGATAACCGGGACTGCTTAAAAGCTGCTGTAACGTCGTCTGGTTGGCGTAGACCTGCGATTGCTGCGAGAGGTTGTTAAACGCCTCCAGCGTACCGCGCTGCGCCTCAGCGACGACGTAATCCATGGCCCACTGATTCTGTTCGCCGCCCTCCAGCAGGTAATCATCCAGAATGCCCTGCACCGCTTCGAGCAGCTCCGCCAGATCCTGCGGGGTCATGTCATAGATGAACTTCCCGGCATTGACCTGGTAGAGCCTCTGATCGTCGCCGTTGACGTGACACAGGAAGTGCCAGCTGTGGCTGTTAACCTCTCGCTCTCGCCCGGTCAGGCGCTGGTCGAACAGGGCTTTCAGGGCTGACTTAATCGCGTAATACCGGTCCTCGATATCGCGCTCCATCCTGCTGACTGGTTTACGCGACATCGTGGGATCAACTTTCGACCGTGGTATTACCGGACTCTTCGGCTTCTGATTCTGGGTCGGCCAGTGGGTCAGGCTTTGGCTTATTGCCATCTGGCAGCACCTCGTCATCAAGTTCTGGCAGGGCTTGCAGCTCACCTGCCGCGCGTATCTCATTCTCGGTGATGGCTGAGCGGCCAAATGCGTTCGTCGATTTAACGGCGACGTCAGCCAGCTTATCCATGTTGGCAATCTTCTCTGCCTGACTCGGTGCCAGCAGATCGGACCATCCCACGGTGACCTCCTCGCCCCTGGCCGGAGGAATAAAGCCAAGTGTCCAGAAGCGTGTGACCACCTCAATGATGACGTCAGTCAGGAATCCGTTACGTCGACTCATACGGGTTTTAGCCCAGGACTTTGCGTCTTCAGTACTGGCCCGCTCGCCGGTCTGCATGCCAACCAGCTCTTTCACTGGGATCGGCACAGTAGCGCAGAACTCATTGAGCGCTGTTCGCCAGGTGGGTTCCGGGTCGGCAACGGCCACAGAAAGCACGCTGGTATCGCCCTCCTGCATGATGACGGCGCTGTCTGTGCTGTCATTCAGGCGGCGAACCTGGTCATCCATCCCCTCAAAGAGCTTGGCCTCGCTAACACCAAGCGCCCTTGCCAGTTGCGAGAAACTCGTCTTAGCGCTGAAGTTAAAGTTGAGTTGCCGGCTGGCGTTCTTCAGGAACCCCTCAGCAGCCCCACCAGAAACCTTTTCGAGGTCCAGCAGCTTGTTGAAGCCCTCTTCCAGCAGCGACTCGCCGGAATCAAGCCGCCCGTCATCCGAGCCTTCCGCCAGGATGATGACGCGATCGGGGTGAACGTTGATGATTCGCCCGGGCTGGCCGCTGCGCTGCTGCTGCACAGGTATCTCTGTAAACGAGTACATACTGACAGCGCCGTAGTCCTCACTGTCCTGGTCCTCGTTATAACTGACCGGGTCGAGCTGTGCTTCCCAGACGGGAATGAGCCGGACGAGCGCCAGTTCCTGCAGCCTGCCAACCATCGCCTTATCGACAGGATCCCACCACGGCTTACTGTCTCTAACCTGGATG
>NZ_JBBCPK010000068.1:0-25859 GCF_037150775.1 Leclercia sp. M50 | reverse complement strand
AGCAATTTTGGACAGCGCTTGCGCTGGCCCCGAAGGGGTGAGCCCCAGGGATGGGGCGAACAATCCGCGAAGCGGCGATTTTCTTTGCCGGGAGCCGGGATTGTTAAGGGGCGGCGGCAAGCCCCTTAACACGTTCACAGGTGACGTGGGTTACAGAGCAGCAGCGAACGTAAGGTGAACGGAACCACCACTCATGCGGCATATTCCCCTCCCCTCCCCTCCCAGCACAAACCTGATGCCCGGTGGCGCTACGCTTACCGGGCCTACGATTCCGAGCAACCGCCTCCTGCTCAGGAAACAGAAAGCCGCATATGCAACAACGGAAACGCATTCCCCTGCCCGTCCCGCTCCGATCGGCCAACCTGCTCAAACCCTCTGTGGCGATAAAACCCTACGCCCTGCGGGTTCTGCTCATTCACATCCACTTCATTGGCGCCAAAGTGTTCAATGGCGTGCCTCAGCAGCAGCGTGCCGACGCCTTTCCCCCGGCTCGCATCATCCACAAACAACATTTCAATGCGGTTCTCATTCACACCCAAAAAACCGTGAATATCGCCGGTTTCATCCCGGGCAATGACGACGTTTAAATTCGGTAAATAGGCGTTGAGCAATAACGGGCGTAATGCCGCAATATCGCTCTCCTGCAAAAAGTGGTGAGTGGCGCGAACGGAAGACTCCCAGATCGCGACAAGACGGTCAAATTGTGAGGGAACTGCGGGTTCAATTTTCATAATGCGATCATGGCCGGGAAACGAATCTACATCAAGCCTGAGCAGGTGTATTTATAAGCTGTAGCTTATACAATTAATAACTTATCAAGGATGACATCATGTAATGGAGACAAGAAATTGAAAACCCTGAATGAAGCGATCGCTTCGCGTTCCCCTGAAAGCCAAAAACGCATCAAAGAAATGGCCGACGAAATGATTCTGGAAACGGGCCTGCAAATGATGCGCGAGGAACTGAAATTATCGCAAAAACATGTTGCGGAAGTGATGGGCATCAGCCAGCCCGCTATCACCCAACTTGAGCAGCGTGGCAATGAACTAAAAATCACCACGCTAAAACGCTATATCGAGGCGATGGGCGGTAAACTAAGCCTGGATGTTGAACTCCCGACCGGAAAGCGCGTGGCGTTTCACATTTAGTCAATTCCTGACGAGCCAGCCCTTTTTATCCCTCTCCCCACAGGAGAGGGCGGCATCAGCGGGTCCGCTTTTACCGCCCCGGAATGCACGATATTTACTGCTTAACCCATACCAGCTGATCGACCCGGAAGCCCAGGCTGCGCGCGGTATTGAGGTAATCCTCTTTCACCGCATCCGGAATGGTCGGGGTGCGCGACAGGAGCCACAGGTAGTCCCGGTTCGGGCCGCTGACCAGCGCGTACTGGTAGTTATCGTCCAGCTTGATGACGTTATACCCGCCGTAGAACGGGCCGAAGAACGAAACCTTCAGCGCGGCGGTGGTCGGCGCGCCGGTGAAGGAGGCTCTCCCCTCGCTCTCGTTCCACTTGCGTTTCACCGGATCGTATCCGCGGTTGATAACGCTGATCTGCCCGTCGCTGCGCTTGCCGTAGGTGGCGGTAACCTGCTCCAGACCACGTTCGAAGCGGTTTTCCAGGCGGGCGACTTCGTACCATTTGCCGAGATAGCGGCTGGCGTCAAAGTTGGTTATCGGCTGCACGCCTTTCGGCGGCGTAGGGGATTTACAGGCAACCAGGGTCAGCGCAATGGCGACACCGGTCACAACAGGCCATAGTTTCATGAGAGCTCCTTTCATTTGCGCGTCTGGATGTAAAGTGTAGTGCACCGCTCTGGTGCTTCATCCCGCAGGCAAATATTCGTAGTATATTGAGATTAATCCTTTCCTTCGGACGCAGACATGGCCTACTCCATCGGCGAATTCGCCAGACTCAGCGGGATCACCGCCACCACCCTGCGGGCGTGGCAGCGCCGCTACGGTTTACTCAAGCCGCAGCGCACGGAGGGCGGCCATCGCCAGTACAGCGAAGAGGATATCCAACAGGCGCTGAAAATCCTCGACTGGGTAAAAAAAGGCGTTCCGATTGGCCAGGTGAAGCCGCTGCTGGAGCGCCCTGTTCCGAGCCGTACCAATAACTGGCAAACGCTGCAACAGAACATGCTGGACCGTCTGCAGGCGGGCAAAATCGAATCCCTGCGCCAGATGATTTACGATGCTGGCCGCGAGTATCCCCGGCCAGAGCTGGTCGCGAAGGTGTTACGCCCCCTGCGCAGCCAGGTCTCGGCGAACGTTCCCGCCGCCATGACCCTGCGCGAGATCCTCGACGGCATCATCATCGCCTATACCTCGTTTTGCCTTGAGGGCGATAAGAAAGCGCCGGGCGACAACCTTCTGCTCAGCGGCTGGCACCTGAACGACCCGTGTGAAATCTGGCTTGAAGCCCTGGCGCGCACCGGCCAGGGCCATCGAATCACCCTCCTGCCCATTCCGCCTGCCGCACTGGCACCGGAGATCTTCCCGGACCGCAAGTGGCTGTTGGTCACCAGCGGTAAGCTCAATGCCGCGCGCAAAAGGCAGGTTGAGCAGTGGCAGCAGCAGGTTTCCCTTGAGGTGATTATCCTCCGATGATTTTCTCCTGCGGGAATTGTCACGAAAAGTTGAATATTTTCCCGCGCGGCAAATGCTAACGTTTTCCTGTGACTTACTACTCCACAGGAAAACCCAATGAAAAAAAGTGTCCCTCTGCTGATCCTGGCCTCTATGGCCTTTGCTCCTGTCGCCTTTAGCGCCCCTGTCGGTACGCTGAGCGTGCATATTCTTGACCAGCAAACCGGTACCCCGCCGCCGGGCGTCAGCGTTACGCTGGAAAAACAGCAGCAGGACAAATGGACCCCTGTTGCCAGCGGCAAAACCGACCAGGATGGCCGCATCAAGTCGCTCTATCCCGAGGATCAGGATATGCAGCCTGGCGTCTATAAAGTGACGTTTAAAACCGCAGAGTACTTCCAGGCGAATAAGCTGCAGTCGTTCTTCCCGGAGATCCCGGTGCTGTTTACCGTGACCCGCACCAACGAGAAGCTGCACATCCCTCTGCTGCTCAGCCAGTACGGTTACTCGACTTATAAGGGCAGCTAAAAATCGTTGATATTTATACACATTAAAAAATAGTTTCGCCAATACTTGGACAAAATAGTCAAGTTGTGTAACTTTTAGATATAGGCTCTGGAGGTACACACCATGACAACGAAACCTGTACTGGGTATTAGCGGATGTTTAACCGGTTCCGCCGTTCGCTTCGACGGCGGGCATAAGCGTATGGGCTTTGTCATGGATGAGCTGGCCCAGTGGGTCAACTTCAGGCCCGTCTGTCCGGAAATGGCTATTGGTCTGCCGACGCCTCGTCCGGCGCTGCGCCTGGTCCTGACCGACAGCGGTGAGACGCAGATGCGGTTCAGCAAAGCGCCTCATGAAGACGTTACGCAGAAGATGGCCGATTTTGCGGCGGGTTATCTGCCAAAAATCGGCGATCTTGCTGGCTTTATCGTCTGTGCCAAATCCCCCAGCTGCGGCATGGAACGCGTGCGGCTTTATGATGAAAACGGCAACCGGGGCCGCAAGGAGGGTGTCGGGCTGTTCACCGCTGCGCTCCTTGAAACCTGGCCATGGCTACCGGTGGAGGAGGATGGACGCCTGCACGATCCGGTACTGCGGGAGAATTTTGTTGAGCGCGTCTTTGCCCTTCACGAACTGAACACCCTGCGCGCCAATGGCCTGACGCGCCGCGCGCTTCTGGACTTCCACAGTCGTTACAAACTCCAGCTGCTGGCCCATCATCAGGCAGGCTACCGGGAGATTGGCCCGTTCGTCGCTTCGCTGCACGAGTGGGAAGATCTGAACGCTTTCTTCGAGGCGTACCGCGAAAAGCTGATGGCGATCCTGAAGCAACCCGCCTCGCGCAAAAACCACACTAACGTCCTGATGCATATTCAGGGCTATTTCCGTAACCAGCTTAACAGCCGCCAGCGCGGCGAACTGCGCGACGTGATCCTGCATTACCGTGACGGATTACTGCCTATTCTCGCCCCGCTCACGCTGCTGAAGCACTATCTGGCGGAATATCCTGACCAGTACCTGATGACGCAAAACTACTTTGATCCCTACCCGGATGATTTAGGTCTGCGTCTCGCTGTAGCCTGAAATTCACAATGCGAAGGCCCCATTGACCCCGAGAGGCCCAAAGCAGTACCCCGTTTAGACGACACCCTCACTGTCGTCTTTTTTTTGCAGTTTGCTTAAAATACTGTAACTTTATACAGGTTTAAGCCGCAAAAGGGTCCGCCCATGATCAACACCCTGCACATTCAAAACTACCGTTCGATTCGCGACATGTCGCTGGATCTGGAGCAGCTCAATGTCGTTTTCGGCCCGAACGGCAGCGGAAAATCGAATATCTATAAAGCCATCCACCTGATGCACAGCGCGGCTCAGGGGCAGTTTTCCCAGGCGCTGGCGAATGAAGGCGGCATTCTGAAGGTGTTCTGGGCAGGCAAAACCCGCAGCGACCAGCTGCGGCGGATGAATCTGGCGGTGGAAACCGAAACTTACGAGTATGAACTGCAGGTGGGTTTTGTCGAAAAGCTGCCTTATCCCTCGCAGTTTCAGCTCGATCCGGTCATCAAAGAGGAGTCCATCTGGCTGAGCGGCCATCAGCGGCGTCCCTCCGCACGCCTGATGCAGCGCAAAAACCAGACCGTGTTTCTGAATAATGTTCATCACGAGAAGGTGACCCACAGCGGCACCCTGTATGAGAACGAATCGGTCTTCGGCCAGCTCGGCGAGCCGCACCTCTACCCCGAGGTGTCGCAGATGCGCGAATCCCTGCGTAACTGGCGTTTTTATCATGAGTTTTCTGTTTCATCCGGTTCGGCGATGCGCGCCCCGCAGGTGGGGTTCCGTTCGCCAGTGCTGGCCAGCGACGGCGCAAACCTAGCGGCCGCGTTTCAGACCATCGTCGAGATTGGTGACGAGATGCTGCTGATGCGTATTCTCGACCAGGCTTTCCCCGGCTGCGTCTTTTACAGCGACAATACGGGCGGACGTTTCCGGATGATGATGCAGCGCGAAGGCTTAAGCCGACCGCTGGAGCCCGCAGAGTTTTCCGACGGCACGCTGCGTTTTCTCTGTCTGGCGGTGGCCCTGCTCAGCCCGCGCCCGCCCGCTTTTATCGCCCTCAACGAACCGGAAAACAGCCTGCATCCTCAGATGCTGCCTGCTCTGGCGAGCCTGATTGCTGAGGCCAGCCGCTATTCGCAGATCTGGCTCACCAGCCACTCGCCGGAGCTGGCGAACCTCATTGAGAAGCATCGATCGTTTTCGCTGTATCAGCTGTCGATGGTGGAAGGCGAGACGAGAATGGCGCGGCTGGGGTAAATGCCGGATGGCGCTACGCTTATCCGGCCTGGGCCTGCGTGCGGAAGGTTTTGCGCCACTCCGCCGGGCTGACGCCAAAGCGGGCCTTAAACTTCTGACGCCAGGTTACGGCTGAGAGATAGCCCACCTGCTCTGCCACCGCCTCTATCGGCAGATTGCTGCTCTCCAGCAACAGCTGGCTACGCCGCAGGCGTTCGGCGGTGATCCACGAGGCCACACTCATCCCGGTGGCTTTCATAAAATGGCGGGTCAGGGTGCGGCGACTCATCGCCACGCTCTCTGCCAGCGCATCCAGGCTGAGCGGCTGGCTGATGTTACGCTGGAGATAGTCGATCAGATTGTTGATCCGCGCATCACGGGTGGTTTCCGGCACCGGCTGGGCGATAAACTGCGCCTGCCCGCCCTCGCGGTGGGGCGGCACGATCATCCGCCGGGCAATCTGGTTGGCCACCACGCCGCCAAAGCGCTGACGGATAATGTACAGGCAGCAGTCCAGCGCGGCGGCGGTACCGGCAGAGGTGATGATGCGGTCGTCATCAACGTACAGCGCGTTGATATCGAGCTGCACGTTCGGGAAAAGCGTCTGAAACTGGCGTTCGAATTCCCAGTGGGTTGCCGCACGTTTGCCGTCGAGAATGCCGGCGTATCCAAGAACAAACGACCCCAGACAGAGCCCGACGATCTCCGCCCCGCGGTCTTTGGCCTGCACCAGGCTGTCGAGCAGCGCCTGCGGGGGACGCGCCAGTACGTGTTGCCAGTAAGGCACCACTACGATATCGGCCTGCCCGATGGCAGAATAATCCTGCGTTGCGTTGAGCGCGAAGCCGTCAGGCGAGGTCAGGAGTCCGGGCTTTTCGGCGCAGATCGTCACATTAAAACGCTTTTTACCGGAAACGGTATCGCCAAACAGAATGCAGGGGACGGAGTAGTGGAACGGGCTGAACCCGTCCACGGCGACAATGGCAACGTGAGTAAGCGGCATTGATCTCTCCTTTCCCCTGATTGCCTCAGAATATAACGGATTCACCGTCCTGAGGAATGCTCAGCACGTCGCTGACCTGATTATCCTCTGCATACTGGCGCAACGCGCTGCGGGTCAGCAGGCAGTGGTTGATGGCCTCCATATGGACCGCCACAATTTTCGCCTGCGGTAGCAGGAAGTGGATATTCAGCACATCCTCCTGACCCATGATGATCGGCCCAAACCCGATCACGTGGGCATAACCGGCGTTGATGACCACCACATCCGGCTGATGTTTTTGCAGGTCGGTTGCTACCGCCTCGCGCCAGATCGTATCCCCAACAATGCAGAGCGTCTTTTCGTCAGGATGACGAAACACCACGCCGCAGGCTTCGCCCAGCCGCTCCGCCAGCTCCGGCACCGCATAGGCGCGATCGGTACCGTGCTGGCCGCCGTCGGTTTTACTTAGCTGGATATCGCCAAACGGGCTGTTGTCCGTCAGCACGCTAAGTTGGGTGAAGCCCTGGCTGCGCAGCAGCTGCGCGTCATCTTCGTTCTGCACGAAGATCGGTTTGTCTTTGGCGATCCGCTCGATGGCGTACTGATCCCAGTGATCGGGGTGGGTATGGGTTACGATAACGGCATCGACATCCAGCAGGGTTTCAATCGGACAGGGCAGTTCCACCATCGGGTTGCGGATCGCCTCCCGGGCAGTGCCCGGAAAGCCGGGGTAAGTCCCTTTAGGTGCCAGCATCGGGTCAACCAGAAAGCGCTTTCCGGCATAGGTGATAAGCTGTGTCGCGTTACGAATGTGGGTGATGTTCATGAGCTCTCCTCCGGTCTGTATTGCAGAAAGAATAGCCGGAGGAGGAACGGCAGAATGTGGGCTAAAGGGCATTCAACGATGGGATTGGGCCAACTTATCTTCATGCCGCAATGAGCGGCATGATGATTTATTCCCAGCCCGGCACTGCCCCGCCGTTAAAGATGGTCTCTGCCGCCTTCGCGACCTCTGGCGACTGGTACGCCTGGATAAACTCCTTCACCTTCTGGGCATCTTTATTATCTTCCCGCGTCACCACAATGTTCACGTAAGGTGAGTTTTTATCTTCGATAAAGACGCTGTCATGCACCGGCGACAGCCCGGTTTGCTGGAGATAGGTGGTGCTGATAATCGCCACATCCACTTTCGGATCGTCCAGCACGCGCGGCAGTTGCGCCCCCTCCAGCTCCATGATTTTCAGGTTTTTTGGGTTGGCGGTGATATCCAGCGCCGTCGGCAGTAAACCAACGTCCGGTTTCAGGGCGATCAGCTTTTCGTTTTGCAGCAGCAACAGCGCCCGGCCCAGGTTGGTGGGGTCGTTCGGAATGGCGATGGTTGCGCCATCTTTGAGTTCAGAGACCGATTTGATCTTGCGGGAATAACCCGCCATCGGGAAGACAAAGGTGTTGCCCACTGCCACTAGCTTGTAGCCGTGTGCTTTGTTGTCTTCCGCCAGGAATGGGCGATGCTGGAAGACGTTGGCGTCCAGCTCACCGTGGTCAGTGGCGTCGTTTGGCAGCAGCGAGCCGCTAAAGCCCACCAGCTCAACGTCGAGGCCGAACTTCTCTTTCGCCACTTTTTTGGCGACTTCCGCCACGTCCTGCTCGGCGCCGTTGATCACGCCGACCTTAATGTGTTTAGCATCGCTGCCGCTTTGGTCGCAGCCCGCCAGCAGCAGGCCAGCAAGAAGAAGAGCACCCAATCGAAGTTTCACCGGTCAGTCCTTTTGAGAAATGTTTTATCGACTATATCGGCAACCCAGCGGCAGGTTAAAAAACGAAAAGGAATCAATAAGAAGGATAAGTTATATGCGGGTTTTGCCGGGCGGCGCTGCGCTTGCCCGGCCTACGTGCAGAGACGGAGAACTGTCGCAGGCCCGGTAAGCGTCGCGCCACCGGGTGGGGGGAGTCAGGCTGCGGTAGTCCAGTCTTCGACTGTCAGTTCCTGCACCATGGCGAAAGCCTGATCGTTAGTCACAATCGTTGTGCCCCGGCTGATGGCATGGGCTGCGATCAACTGATCAAGGTCTGCCATCACTTTACCTCGAGTTTCCATCTCAGCACGGAGCTTGCCGTAAGCGGCTGCGGCGCCACTGTCCCAGTCATAGATAGTAATAGTGTTCAGAAACGTCTTTATGGTCTCTTTTAACCTACTGCTTTGTTTTTTATCCGCCCCATAAAGCAGCTCAGCTTCTGTGATACTTGAGATACATACGTCCGCTGGCTTCAGGTTAGTCATTCTATTTACAACACCAGGATGCCTTTTAAATAAATGGCTCACAATATTCGTATCCAGCATATGTTTCATACCTGAACTCCATCCAGAGGATCCCTCTTTGTAATACTCTGATTTCTTTCCTCCGGACTTAAAAATGAATCCGGTACGGTGGTGTTTTCCAGCATCCTGAAAAATTCATCCCAGCTTTTTTCCTTGTCAGGTTTTGCAGCCAAAACTACATTCCCCTCTTCATCCCGCCGGATCCAGACATTCTCTGAGTCAAACGCGAACTCAGCAGGCAGTAAGACCGCCTGGTTTCGCCCTTTTTTGAACAGTTTTGCTTTACGTTCCATCGCAACCTCTGCTGATTTATTAACCAGGACAAAGCATGCGCCAGCAGCGTCGGGAATGACAAGCCAGAACGTCAAAATTCGGAAAGCGACTCGCAACAAATAGCTGACCCGCTAACTTTACGCCTCCCGCTTGCGCAGCGGCGCCTCACGCAGGAACCACGACAGGACAAAGGCCAGCACCATGATCGCGGCAGCCATCAAAAACACCGCATGAATGGCGGAGCCAAAGGCGTCTAGGTAGTCCAGGCGCAGGGCATCCGGCAGGTGATGAATGGCGGTGGGGTTCATCTCCCGCGGCAGTTCGGTCCCCTCGGGGATCCGCGCCATCAGGCCCGACTGCAATACGTGGGTGAAGACCGCGCCAAACAGCGCCACGCCAATCGCCCCGCCGATGGAGCGGAACAACGTTACGCCTGAAGTGGCCACACCATACTGGCTGGATGAGACGCTGTTCTGAACTGCCAGCACCAGCACCTGCATCACCAGACCCAGCCCCGCCCCCAGCACGCCGGTAAACAGGTAAAGCTGCCAGATCGGTGATTCGATGGTGATCCGTGTGAGCAGGGCCATACCGACCACACCCAGCAGGGTACCGAGGATGGGGAACAGGCGGTATTTCCCAGTGCGGCTGATAATGCGCCCGCTGATAATTGAGGTCAGCAGCAGTCCGCCCATCAGCGGGATCAGCTGTAAACCGGCTTCAGTCGGGGTCGCCTCTTTGACAATCTGCAGATAGAGCGGCAGGAAGGTGACCGAGCCAAACAGCGACATACCGATAATAAAGCCAATCAGGCTGCACAGCAGAAAGCTGCGATCCCGGAAAAGCGACAGGGGAATAATCGGCTCCCACGCCAGACGCTCTTCGTAGATAAACCCGGCGATACCCGTCAGGCCAAAGGCCAGAATGCACCACAGCTGCGGGTCGCTCCACTCGCGTACCGTGCCCCCTTCGCTGGTAAACAGAATGATGCACAGCAGGGCCATGCTAAGGTAAATCGCCCCCAGATAGTCGATCTCATGTTTGTTGCGCTTCGCGCTGCCGCGGAAGACCGCGCCAATCACCAGCAGGGCAAACAGGCCCAGCGGCAGATTGATGTAGAAAATCCAGCGCCAGGAGGCGTGCTGCACCAGAAAACCACCGACCAGCGGACCAATCACCGTCGCGAGCCCAAAGACCCCGCCGAATAAGCCCTGATAGCGGCCACGCTCCGCGGGGGGAATAACGTCGGCCACCGCCGCCATGCTGATCACCATCAGCCCCCCGCCGCCCAGCCCTTGCAGGGCGCGCATCAGCACCAGCTGGGTCATATTCTGCGCCAGCCCGCACAGGGCGGAGCCTACCAGAAACAGGACAATCGCGATTTGCAGCACGATTTTGCGGCCAAAGAGATCGCCAAACTTACCGTACAGCGGCACCACAATCGTGGAGCTCAGAATATAGGCCGTCACGACCCAGGAGAGTTTATCCAGGCCGCCCAGCTCGCCCACAATGGTGGGCAGCGCCGTGGAGACGATGGTCTGATCGAGAGCCGAGAGCAGCATCACCAGCAGGAGCGCGCTGAAGAGCAGCCGCACCGGGGGCGCGTTTTTGGTTTGCGTTGTTGAATCGGAGACCATAAAACACCGCTTGAAATTAATTAATTGGATAATTAATATTTAATGAAGTTATGAATCAGGTCAAGGGATCCTCCGCGCATGTCAGCACATAAAGATAATTCCGACCCTACGCCACAGGCTCGCCGTCCCGGACGCCCACGCGGAAGCAAACCCACCGCCACCAGCCGGGAGCAGCTGCTGGATATCGCCCTCGATCTCTTTGCGCGCCAGGGTATTGCCCGCACCTCGCTTAATGCCATTGCCAAAGAAGCGGGCGTGACGCCGGCAATGCTGCACTACTACTTCAACTCCCGGGAACAACTGCTTGATGCGATGATCGAGGAGCGTTTTCTGCCGCTTCGCAGCGCCATCGCGACGCTTTTCAGCGCTCACCCGGACGATCCGGTTACCGCCCTGAGGTTGATGGTGGAAAAGCTGGCCGAACTGGCCGTAAAGCATCACTGGTTCGCGCCGCTGTGGATGCAGGAGGTGATCGGTGAAATGCCGGTACTGCGCGCGCATCTGCAGGCCCGCTTTGGCGATGAGAAATATCAGGGGATGCTGGATACCGTTGCCCGCTGGCAGCAGGAGGGTAAACTGAACCGCGATCTGGCGCCGGAGCTTTTATTCACCACGCTGTTGAGTCTGGTGCTGGTGCCCTTTTCGCGCATGCGCAATGACGAGAGGTTAAGCGCCCTCTCGCCGGAACGTATTGTGCGCCATGCTCTGGCGGTGATGGGCAGTGGTATTGGCGGTTAAAGCGCCTTCGACAGGTAATGTCGTTGAATTCCCGGGTAGGGAAAATCGTTGAGCGTCATTTCCAGCTTATAGCCCTGCTTTTCATAAAACGGACGCGCCTGGAAACTGAAAGTGTCCACCAGTGCATGTCGGCACCCCTGCTTCCGGGCCTCTTCTTCAGCGGCATGCATCAACTGGCTGCCAAGCCCGCTTCCACGCAATTCATCGGATACCCACAGGTATTTGATATTCAACCACTCGCCCTGGCGGTTGCCGATGAGTCCGCCGCGCATGTTGCCGCTGTCATCGCGGGCATAGACGGCGAGATCGCTCCCCACGCGGGAAAAATCAATAAACTGGCTGTTATAGATCCGCAGTAGCTGGAGTAACTCTTCCTGCTCGTGTTCGGTAATGGTGTCGGTAATACTCAGTTGCATATCAATCCCCCGTTACGTTGCAGATCGACTATCGCATACTCCGCCCGGGATACAAACGCCAAATTCTGGTCCTGTATGGGTTAAAAAATGTAACTGAAATCAACGAAAAATTGCCTTTGCGAGCACTATCACCCCTTGTTACCTGTCACCCGCCAGCCGTCACACATTTTTCTTCTGCGCTTCCCTCTCCGGCAAATTCTGCGGCTACGCTTAGTCGTACCCCTGCGCAACTATTGGCAAAATTAATACTTTCGGCTTGGGTCGCAACGGCGGATGTAACGATATATTTCATAAACGTGTGTGTTTTTTTCCGGAGGTTTCCATGAAGTCAGCGCACCTGTTTTGCCTCATCGTCTGCCTGCTTTTCGCCGCCTTCGTTCATGCTCAGGAGATGAACGATCCGGCAAAGCTAGAGCAGATGAAACAGGCGGTTTTAAAGGATGTGAAAAAAGCCTGTGCCCCGCAACGCAAGCAAACCGATAAAGAGTGGCAGGCGATGATTATGGCGTCTGAGGCGAATCAGATGCTGGTCAAAAACGCGGTGGTGGCGATGGAGCGGAACAATCAGGAAGGTTACTGGGATGCCGTCAGTCAGGTGGACTGCATGGAGGATTACTGATTACGCATAAAGGGGCCATGCAGCCCCCTTAATTTTTTAGCGACGCACATCCGGAATAATTAAATCCCCGCGCAGCACATACGAACCCAGCATCTGGGTCTTCTCATTCAGCCAGCTGACGATCCGTGCCGCCATGGCATCCATTGAGTACTCAATCGCCGGAATGGTTGGAATACCCGGCAGATGCAGTGACCCCGCCAGACTGAAGACCATGATGTCGCCCGGTACCGATCGGTTAAACGCCTGGAGTTGGGGGATCACCCGCTGCGCTTCCTGCTCGTCGGCCACCAGTAAGGCGTTGAAATTGAGCGTAGAGGCGTTATTGAGCAGCTCCTGCAGGGCCACGGAGGATGAGGTGGCTTCCATAAAGACCAGGTTGCGATTAAACGGCAGGAAGTTCTTTTCCAGCCCATGCTTGTAGCCCAGCAGCACCTGATCGGCAAAACCACTGCCGTACGGGTGGATCAGGGCAATCTGGCGTCGCCCCTGGCTGGCGAGGAAATTACAAGCGGTTTCCGCGGCAAAAGCGTGGTCATACTGGATACTGTTGACGTTACCGGTTTCCATGCAGTCCACCAGGATGACATTCTCCTGGTCGATATGCAGTGGAAAACGGGCGCCGATAATCAGAATGTCATCGCATAGCCCGCAGGAGAGTTCATCCAGCGCGCCCATGACTTCGGCTTTGGTGTTGGCGAAGCGAAGCAGCAGGTGCTTCTGGTGCTGGCTAAGGTGTTTTTCCAGCGCGTAAAGGTAACCCGTAGTCTGGTTGATGTTGTCGTGGGCGCAAATCACGCCGATACAACCGGTTGTCTGGCTCAGCAGCGACTGGGCAATCACGTTTGGCCGGTAGTTCAGCTCTTCAACTGCTTTCAGTACGGCCTGACGGCTGGCTTCCTTCACGCCGCGCGACCCGCTCAACACCCGTGATACCGTGGCTTTGGACACCCCGGCCAGACGTGATACATCGTTGATTGTAGACATCTTTATCCCCTGACAGGTCTCTCCAGGCCCCTGTAATTCCTGATTCCACTTCGGCTCATATTATAGCCACTCAGGAGTATATCTGTTTCCGTTTTCTATGGAAACCGATTTTCCGTTTCCACTCTTAGTGATGTAAAAGCAGCCAAAATATGTGACCCAAATCCGATAAACAGCCCCTATAAGTAATGGATCTTGATGGCTGTCACACTTCTGTCTTATATGCATGGAAACCGGTTTCCATATGTTATCCAATCATCTCCGCAATAACTATTTACATTTTGAGGATGGTTGTCGATGTTCAAGATTATGCTGTGCTGTTCTGCCGGGATGTCCACCAGTCTGCTGGTACGGAAAATGGTCGAAGCCGCGGAAGAACGCGGACTCCCCGTCAAAATCGATGCGTACGGTGTTTCAGAATTTGATACACAGTTTCCGCAATATCAGGTCGTGCTTCTCGGACCGCAAGTCAAATACATGTTAAAAACGCTCTCAGATAAGGCTGCCACTCAGGGCATACCCGTTCAGTCCATCGATACAATGGATTACGGTATGCAACGTGGCGATAAAGTGCTGGACTATGCTCTGTCGCTCATCGAAGCGGCACACTAAGAAGGTGTTCTCATGAGTTCGTTATATCAATCTATGGTTGCCGTAATTGAGCAGTCCATCGCGCCGCTGGCAGGCAAGCTGGGCCAGCAGAAGTACGTGATTGCCATCCGCGACGGCTTTACCGCCGCGCTGCCGTTTATGATCATCGGCTCGTTTATGCTGGTGTTCATCTTCCCGCCGTTCTCCGCGGATACCACCAACAGCTTTGCCCGCGGCTGGCTGGACTTCTCTGAAACCTACCGCGACCAGCTGATGTTGCCGTTTAACCTCAGCATGGGCGTGATGACCTTCTTTATCTCGGTAGGGATTGGCGCCAGCCTGGGCCGCCAGTTTAATCTCGACCCGGTAATGTCCGGCCTGCTGGCCTTTATGGCATTCCTGCTGGTCGCCGCGCCGTATGCCGACGGTAAAATCTCCACCCAGTATCTGTCGGGCCAGGGGATCTTCACCGCGCTGATCACCTCTATCTATGCCACCCGCGTCTACGCCTGGCTGAAGGATCATAACGTCACTATTCGCCTGCCGAAGGAAGTGCCGACCGGCGTGGCGCGCTCGTTTGAGATCCTGATCCCGGTGGTGGTGATAATCGGTACGTTGCACCCGCTGAACCTGTTTATCGAAGCGCAAACCGGGATGATCATTCCGCAGGCGATTATGCACCTGCTGGAGCCGCTGGTTTCCGCCTCTGACTCCCTGCCTGCCATTCTGCTCTCTGTGCTGCTGTGCCAGATCTTCTGGTTTGCCGGCATCCACGGCGCGCTGATTGTCACCGGCATCATGAACCCGTTCTGGATGGCTAACCTTTCTGCCAACCAAGCCGCACTGGCTGCCGGCGCAGCACTGCCGCACGTCTATCTGCAGGGCTTCTGGGATCACTACCTGCTGATTGGCGGCGTGGGCTCTACCCTGCCGCTGGCCTTCCTGCTGCTGCGTAGCCGTGCAACGCACCTGCGCACCATCGGCAAAATGGGCATCGTGCCAAGCTTCTTTAATATCAACGAACCGATTCTGTTCGGTGCGCCGATCATCATGAACCCGATGCTGTTTATTCCGTTCGTGTTCGTTCCGATGATCAACGCTTGTCTGGCGTATACCGCCACCAAACTCGGCTGGCTGGCACAGGTTGTGTCGCTGACGCCGTGGACGACGCCGGCTCCGATTGGCGCCTCCTGGGCGGCAAACTGGGCCCTGAGTCCGGTGGTGATGTGCGTCATTTGTATGGTGATGTCGGCGCTGATGTATTTACCGTTCCTGCGTGCTTATGAGCGCTCCCTGGTGAAAACCGAAGAGCAGAAAGCGCAGGCGTCCGTAGGTGCAGCAGAGACCGTCGGCAATTAAGTCAAAGAGGACGTTTTATGAAATATGCATTTCCCGAAAACTTCTGGTGGGGTAGCGCCTGTTCTGCACTGCAAACCGAAGGGGAAAGCCAGGGCGGCGGCAAAGGATTAACCACCTGGGATCACTGGTTCGCCACACAGCCAAATCGCTTTCACAACGGGGTGGGGCCGCAGAATACCTCCACGTTTTATCAGCACTGGAAAGCCGACATTCAGCTGTTAAAGCAGCTGAACCACAATAGCTTTCGCACCTCGATAAGCTGGGCGCGCCTGATCCCGGAAGGTACCGGTGAAGTGAACCAGGAAGCGGTGGCGTTTTACAACCAGGTGATCGACGAACTGATCGCCCAGGGCATTACGCCATTCATCACCCTGTTCCACTTCGACATGCCGATGGCGATGCAGGAGATTGGCGGCTGGGAAAACCGCGATGTGGTCGCGGCCTATGCCCGCTACGCAGAAACCTGCTTTGAGCTTTTTGGTGATCGGGTAATGCACTGGTTTACCTTTAACGAGCCGATTGTGCCGGTAGAGGGCGGGTATCTGTATGACTTCCACTACCCGAACGTGGTCGATTTCCGTCGCGCCGCCACCGTGGCTTATCACACAGTGCTGGCCCATGCGCAGGCGGTTCGCGCCTTCCGCGCCGGGCATTATGCCGGTGAGATTGGCATCGTACTGAACCTGACGCCGTCCTATCCGCGCTCGCAGAACCCGGCGGACGTGAAAGCTGCGCACCACTGCGATCTGCTGTTTAACCGCAGCTTCCTCGACCCGGTGCTGTGCGGTGAATACCCGGCAGATCTGGTGGCGATGCTGAAAGCGCACGATCAGCTGCCTGCCTGTCTGCCAGAGGACAGCGCGCTGATTGCCGACGGTAAAATCGACCTGCTGGGCATTAACTACTACCAGCCGCGTCGGGTGAAGTGCCGTGATACGGCCATTAATCCCAACGCGCCGTTTATGCCGGAGTGGTTCTTCGACAGCTACGAGATGCCGGGCCGCAAAATGAACCCGTATCGCGGCTGGGAAATCTACGAGCCAGGTATTTACGATATTCTTATTAACCTGCGCGATAATTACGGCAACCCACGCTGTTTTATTTCTGAAAATGGTATGGGCGTTG
Source organism: Leclercia sp. M50 (assembly GCF_037150775.1). Lineage (NCBI taxonomy): Bacteria > Pseudomonadati > Pseudomonadota > Gammaproteobacteria > Enterobacterales > Enterobacteriaceae > Leclercia > Leclercia sp. M50. Next base: position 9,424 of record NZ_JBBCPK010000068.1, on the reverse strand, counting down.
AAAACGAGCAGCGTTTTATTGAGAACGGTCAGATTAACGACCAATATCGTATCGAATTTATTTCTGAACATCTTAAATGGCTGCATAAAGGCATTAGCGAAGGCTGTAATTGTCTTGGCTACCATATGTGGACATTTATTGATAACTGGTCGTGGTGCAATGCGTATAAAAACCGATATGGCTTTGTCCAGCTCGATTTAGAAACGCAGCAACGCACCATTAAAAAGAGCGGAGAATGGTTTGCCGAAACCTCTCTGAATAATAGTTTCGATAAATAGAGTGGAAGATGATGATTGCCTTAGAAGAAGCAGTAATGGAAATCATCGTCAATGCTGGTCAGTCGCGCAGCCTGTGCTTTGAAGCACTGCATGCTGCGCGGCAGGGCAACTTTGACGAAGCGAAAAGCCTGCTGCGCGAAGCCGATGGCTACGCGCGCCAGGCGCACCATATGCAGACCAAACTCATCGAACAGGACGCAGGCGAAGCCCGTCAGCCGATGACCTTAATTATGGTGCATGCTCAGGATCATTTAATGAACTCGCTGCTGGCCCGTGAATTATCCGAAGAGATTATTCATTTATACCAGCGCTAATATTTAAATATCAGTGATGGAGATAGCTTTACGATAATAGTGTAAACCCTCTGTGCCCGAAAAAAATAAAATCAACTTGTTCTGATGATAGCGACATATTTTGTCAATGCGGAACGGGATGGTTATTGTCTGAATAAAATTTAAATATATATTGAGATAACCATGAATATGATTAAAAAACTTCCATTAACAATGGCGGTTATCGCCGCGCTTTGCCCAATGACTGTACTCGCACAAGAATTTACGCAGGAGCAAATCGACGCCATTGTGGCCAAAGCGGTGGATAAAGCCCTGGCAGAACGCCAGGCAAAAATGGATGCCGCGGTAGCGAAAAAAGCCGACGTCATCAACGAACCGCAAAGCGCCGCGCAGTCTCCGGATATGGCGATCCCGTTCGGCATTAAATTTACCGGTTATGCCCGTTACGGCGCCCACTTCCAGGCCGCCGATCAGAAATACGTTGCCGTAGATGGCTCCTATAACGGCGCCTCGGCGATTGGTCGTCTGGGTAACGAAAGCAACGGCGGCGAGTTCCAGCTTTCCAAAGCCTTCAAGGGCGAAAACGGCGCCATCTGGGACGTCAACGTGATGATTGACCACTGGGGCGACGAAGTTAACCTGAAAAAAGCCTACGCCGGTGTGACCAATATCCTGGAATCCAACCCGAACGCCTATATCTGGGCGGGTCGTGACTTCCACCAGCGTCCGCAACAGGGCATCAACGATTACTTCTGGATGAACCACGATGGCCAGGGTGCCGGGGTGAAGAACTTCGACATCGGCGGCGTGCAGTTTGACGTGGCCACCGTGGCGGCGGTGGAATCCTGTAGCCCGGAAGTGATGGACGATGAAGCGAACCCGTCGCGCATCACCTGTACCGGCGGCTCCGGCACCGGCGACAAGGGCAACTACGCGGCCACCTCCAAAATTCACGGCATGAAGCTCGGCCCGATCGATCTGGAGCTGTACGCCAACTACGGCTTTGACTCCAAAGCCATCGACACCGAAGAGCGCACCAACGCCTGGCAGGGTGGCGTTGTGCTGAGCCATACCAACGACAGCGGCGTGAACAAAGTGATCGCCCGTTACTCTGATAACTCTGACAACAGCGTGTTCAACAAAACCGAGGATCTGACCACGGTGTACGCCAGCTTCGAAGGGCTGCACAAGTTCACCCCGGCGACCCAGGTGGAGTACATTCTGGCCTTCCACGACTATGACAACAGCCGTGACAACACCGACAACCGTAAGAACTACAACGCCATCGTGCGTCCAATGCACTGGTGGAACGACGTTCACTCCACCTGGCTGGAAGCGGGCTGGCAGCACGTTGATTACGACAACGGCGGCGATAACAAAGGCTGGAAGCTGACCCTGTCGCAGAACATGTCTATCGCTATGGGCCCGGAATTCCGTCCGATGCTGCGCTTCTACGTCACCGGCGGCAAGGTGGATAACGAACGCACCGCCCGCGTGAACAACTCCAAAGACGAAACGCTCGACGACTTCAACGTCGGCGCGATGTGGGAAGCCTGGTTCTAACCCCTGCTGCGCCCGGCGGCGCTGCGCTTGCACGGGCCTACAAGGTTTTGTAGGCCGGGTAAGCGTAGCGCCACCCGGCAGGCCCCGTGTTATGCTGCTGGCCTTTGAAAAGCCAATATCGCAGGGGAGAACATGGGTTCCACACGTAAAGGGATGCTGAACGTCCTGATCGCCGCCATTTTATGGGGCAGCTCAGGGGTTTGCGCGCAGTACATCATGGAGAAAAGTCATATTTCCTCGCCTTACCTCACCATGGTTCGCCTGCTGTTTGCCGGCGTGATCCTGCTGACACTCTCATTCGTTCACGGCGACAAGATTTTCTCGGTCATCAAAAACCGCAAGGATGCCCTCAGCCTGCTGATTTTCTCTCTCTTCGGGGCGCTGATCGTCCAGCTCACCTTCCTGGTGACGATTGAAAAATCCAATGCCGCCACCGCCACCGTGCTGCAGTTCCTCTCCCCGACCATTATCGTGGCGTGGTTTGCGCTGGCGCGTAAAAAGCGCCCGGGGATTTTCGTGCTGGCGGCGATCATGACCTCGCTCATCGGCACCTTTTTACTGGTCACTCACGGGGATCCGACTTCGCTGACCATCTCCCCTGCCGCGCTCTGCTGGGGCATCGCCTCCGCCTTCTCCGCGGCGTTCTATACCACCTACCCCTCGGCGCTGATTGCCCGCTACGGCACCCTGCCGATTGTCGGCTGGAGTATGCTGCTGGCCGGGTTAATGCTGACACCGTTCTATGCCGGGCGCGACACCACCTTCGTGGTCGACGGCAGCCTGCTGCTGGCCTTCTTCTACCTGGTTGTGATCGGCACGTCGGTGACCTTCAGCCTCTATCTGAAAGGCGCGCAGATGATTGGCGGGCCAAAGGCGAGCATTCTGAGCTGCGCCGAGCCGCTGAGCAGCGCCCTGCTGTCGGTGATTTTACTGGGAGTGGCGTTTACCCTGCCGGACTGGCTGGGCACGCTGCTGATTGTGTCGTCGGTGGTGCTGATTTCGATGGATTCGAGAAGAAGGGCTCAGACATCGTCGTAGCCTGATGCCCTCTCCCGGCGGGGAGAGGGCCAAAAACTTACTGCGCCTTCACCTTCCCGGCCACCAGCAGCGCCGTCAACAGCATCAGGGTGCCGGAAATCACTACCGGTGAGGTGAGCCCTAAATTATCCAGCGCCAGGCCACCCAACGCCGCACCGCAGGTATTCGCCAGCTGGATCACCGCCACCTGAATGGACCCGGCTTTTTCCGCCTGATCGGCCAGCGAGCGGGTGATCCAGGTCGACCAGCCCACCGGGATCAGCGCAAAGGCAAAGCCCCAGATAATGGCGATCGCCGAGGCGACCCACTTGTCGCTGCCCCACAGGATGAGTACAAGCGCGCTGACCGCCAGCACCAGCGGCGCCCCCGCCAGCGCCACCTTCAGGGAGCGTTTCAGGAACTGTGCCGACAGCGAAGTGCCGACAAAGCTGGCGATACCGAAGCTTAAAAGCACCAGCGTCAGGCCATCGACGTCAAACCCGGCCATGGTCATAAACACCGGGCGGATATAGGTAAAGAAGGCAAACTGTCCGGCGAAGGCCATAAAGATGGCGGTCATCCCCGCCAGCACGCCCGGGCGTTTCAGCAGGCTGAACATGTTCTGCTTGTGGTGCGCGGCTTCGCCCGGCAGCGACGGCAGCGCCTTCCAGACCCACAGAATACAGAGCACGCCCATCACCGCAGCACCGTTAAAGACGTTGCGCCAGCCGATAATCCCCCCGAGGAAGCTGCCGAGCGGCGCGGCAATCACCAGCGCGATGGAGACCGCGCCGAAGATGACCGAGAGCGCTTTCGGCACGGTGCGCGCCGGCACCAGCCGCATGGTGAGCGAAGCGGACATCGCCCAGAAGCCGCCGAGCCCCAGCCCGAGGCAGGCGCGCCCTAACAGCAGTAGCGTGAAATTATCAGCAAAGGAGACCAGCAGGCAGGAGAGGGTCAGCAGCACGCTGAACAGGATCACCACCTTGCGACGGTCAATGGTGCCGATCGCCTGGGTGATAAACAGGCTGGCAAACATCGCCACAAACGCAGTAACGGTAACCGACTGGCCCGCCAGCCCTTCAGATATGCCCAGATCCTGCGCCATCGGCGTCAGCAGGCTGACCGGCAAAAACTCCACGGTAATGAGGCAGGCGACGCAAAACGCCACGGAAAAAACCGCCGACCAGTTCGGGCGGGAAACCGCGTCGGCATGGGGCGAAGGGGCGGATTGGATCTGTTCTGTCATGGCATCACCTGAGGAGAAAACGAGCGGGAAAGCCGCGCAGTTTAACAGTTTAAATGTGATCCATTTAACGTTTTGACAACTTTTGGCACTTTTTGCCGGGCGGCGCTGCGCTTGCACCGGCCTACGGGTTGTGTAGGCCCGGTAAGCGTAGCGCCACCGGGCGAGTTCGATCAGTGCAGGAAGAAAACCCCCTCTTCCGGCAGGAAGAACTGGTTATAGCGCAGCTGGAAGGCGTTAAGGTCGTAGGGATCGGGCTCCATGTCGCGCATAAAACCGAGCGCCAGGCGAACCTGCGCATCGGTGATCGGCGCGGCGAGACGCGCTTTGCGCAGCAGGCGATACCAGTTCTGCAGGTTGTTTTCACTGCTGTCAACGATGCACACCTGCCAGATCAGCAGCACCTGCGCGGCATTGAGCAGATGCGCCTCGTCAGGGCGCTCCAGGTAGCGGATAAACTCGTTGCCGGCGCTTTTGCCAAACTGGTCGATCATCGACTCCAGCGGCACAGGGGTGATCCCCAGCCGTTCGCTGAGACGACGAATGGCGCGCCGGGAACCCGACGTCATGACGCGAAAGCCCACTACAAATACCACGGCCAGCGTAGCCAGCATTATCCAGACCATGCACTCTCCTTACGATTAGCCATGCATGATATCGGGAAACGTGGCGCGTCAACAGCAGGTAACGTCGTATTAATAAAGCAACAAACAGTGGATCGGGCCGGGGAAAACCGCTACCCATCGCGTGACGCTTTACTGCGTCTGCAACCCCTTCAACAGCGCCTCATGGAAACGTTCGGGGTTCTGCATCTGCGGGGCATGGCCCATATCGTCAAACTCCACCAGCGTGGCGTGTGGGATACGCTTCGCCGTCTCCTTCCCCAGCACCGCGTAGTTGCCAAGCGTTTTGCGGATCTCCGGCGGGGCAAGATCTTTGCCGATGGCGGTATTGTCCTTCGTGCCGATCATCAATAATACCGGCATCTTCAGCTCGCTGAATTCATACATCACCGGCTGGGTGTAGATCATGTCGTAGAGCAGCGCCGAGTTCCAGGCCACCCGTTCTTTTCCCGGCCCGTTGTTCAGCCCGGCGAGCATGGTGACCCAACGCTCGTACTCCGGCTTCCACTCCCCTGCATAGTAGGTGTTTTTCTCGTACTGGCGGATGCCGTCGGCGCTGGTTTTTAGCTCGCGCTGATACCACTGGTCGACCGTAATGTGCGGCACCCCGCGCGCCTTCCAGTCCTCAAGCCCAATCGGGTTGACCATCACCAGCTGTTCCACCTCCTGGGGCCACATCAGCGCGTAGCGGGTCGCCAGCATGCCGCCGGTGGAGTGACCAATAACGGTAACGCGATCGATCCCCAGCTCTTTCAGCAGGGCATGGGTGTTATCCGCCAGCTGCTGGAAGGTGTATTGATAGCGCTCCGGCTTGGTGGATTTGCAGAAGCCCACCTGATCGGGTGCCACCACGCGATAGCCGCTGGCGGTGAGGGCGCGGATGGTGCCGTCCCAGGTACCGGCGCAGAAGTTTTTACCGTGCATCAGCACCACGGTGCGGCCGTTGGCTTTTTCCGGCTTCACGTCCAGATAAGCCATATCCAGCGACTGATTTTGCGAGGTGAAGGTGAAGTGTTTTACCGGCCAGGCATAGTCAAAACCTTCCAGTTTTTCGCCGTAGGTGGGGGTATCGGCCGCCATCGCGGGTGAGGCCAGCGCCACCAGCAGCGCAAGGCAGGATAATCGTCGGGTCAACATGCAAGCTCTCCGTTAGCAAAGGGGCTAAGGCTGCGCGAAAGGCGGCAGCAAACTAAAACTGTAGAGCATAGGACGGAGCGGGTGTGTAAAGCGGGGTAAGGTAATCGGGGTGAGAATGTAAAAAAGCCCGGCATCACGCCGGGCAAGAAGTTACCTGCATACTCAGGCTGCTTTCAAACGTTGCACGCGTTTTTCACGGCGGATCTTGCGCTCTTCCAGCACCGCGACCATCGCCATCAGGACGATACAGCCGATGGCTGCCGCATCCAGCGCCGCAAAGGTGCCTGCCCAGCCGGTGAGACCGAAGATCGGCGTGCCGTCGGCAATCATCCCCAGACCCAGCTTGGCGAAGCTGTCGCCGATCAGGTAGGCGAAGGTGCCTTTAATCCCATCGGCAGCGCCGATCGCTTTTTTCGGCACAAAACCTACCGCCGCCACGCCGATCAACAGCTGCGGACCAAAGACCAGGAAGCCGAGCGCGAACAGGGAGGCGAGATAGACGTACTGGTTGCTGGCATGCTGATAAATACCCAGCGTGGCGATAATCAGCGCCAGCGCGACGCAGGCCACCAGCGCACGACGGCCATTGGCGAGATCCGAGAGCCAGCCCCATAGCAGGGTGCCGACCAGCGCGCCTACTTCAAACAGGGTGAAGCCCTGGATCGCCACCTCTTTGGAGAGCTTCAGCTCCTGGAAGGCATACACGGTTGACCACTGGTCGATACCGATGCGCACCACGTAGAGGAAGATATTGGAGAAGCAGAGCAGCCAGATCACTTTGTTTTTCAGCACGTACTCAACAAAGATCTGCCATTTGGTCATCTCGTTCTCTTCAGTCTCTTTGTCCTCTTCGCTGATCTCTTCGTTAAACAGCTCTTCGGCTTTACCCAGACCGTAAGATTCAGGGGAGTCGCTGCCGTAGCGCAGGCCGATAAAGCCGACGATCAGGGCGATAATCGACGGGAAGATAAACATGCCGATCACGTGGCCGTCGAACAGGTAGTTCGCGCCGAACAGCGCCACCCCTGCCGCACCCGCCCCGCCGAGGTTATGGGAGATGTTCCACATGCCGAGGTACGAGCCCCGCTTGCGGCGCGGGGTCCATTTGGTGATGGTGGAGTAGCTGCACGACCCGCCGGTACTCTGGAAGAAACCGCTCAGGGCGTAGAAAGCGATCATCAGAAACAGGCTGACGGAGCCCGCGCCCATGCTGGCGCTGAAGCCGAGCATACAGATGGCGGAGAGGATCAGCATAAACGGCAGGAACTGCTTGGTGTTTTTGCCGTCCGCATAGTACGAGACAACGGTTTTCCCCACCCCGTAGGTGATGGAGAAACCGAGGCCAATCATCCCCAACTGGGTCATGCTCAGCCCGTAGGTCGAGATCATGTCGTTCTGGGCAATGTTAAAGTTTTTGCGGATCAGATACATGGTCAGGTAGCCGATAAAGACCACCAGATAGGACTGCATGAAGGGTTTGAACCACATTTTGCGCCGCACATCGAGCGGCAGATCCAGGGTCGGCTTGCGCACCTGATTGAGGAAGGCCAGCATGGTTTGCTCCTGAGCTGATTTTTACCTGCGAATGGCAGGCATTGTAAAAATCAGCCAGGAGAGATGCCTGAGACAGCGTCCAGGCGGAACCGGGAAAATTTCTTAGTTTTGCCCCACTCGCGGTGAAAAGGTGAGGCGCATCACATCACACTGGCTTCACGCGGGGCCTGGGCGTTAAGGAACGGCAGCAGCAGCAGGGCCGAAATCCCCGCCGCGATGGCGATCACCGCGAAGAACCCGCTCCAGTGCCAGGTGTCGATCACCCTGGCCAGCGGCCAGCCGGAGAGCGATGCCCCGAGGTAGGCGAACAGCCCGACAAAACCGGTCGCCGCCCCTGCCGCGTCCTTGTGGGAGCACTCCGCCGCCGCCATGCCGATCAGCATCTGCGGGCCAAACACAAAGAAGCCGATGGTAAAGAAGCACGCCGCCTGCATCACGTAGCTGGCAAACGGCATCAACCACAGGGAACCGACCGAGAGTAAAATCCCGGCGGCAAAAATGAGGTTCATTGGACCACGGTTGCCGTTGAAGAGCTTATCCGAGCCCCAGCCCGCCACCAGCGCGCCGATAAACCCGCCCAGCTCAAACATCGTCACCGCCGAGTTGGCGGTGACCAGATCCACACCCAGCGTCTCGGACATGTACAGATTGCCCCAGTCATTGATCGCCGCGCGCACCACGTAGACCAGCACGTAGCAGAGCGACAGCAGCCAGATATAGGGGTTTTTCAGCACATATCGGGTGAGGATCGCTTTGCGGGACAGCCCGGCCCCCTCCTGCTGCTGGGCAATCTCCAGCGCGTCGTGCCGCCAGTCGCCCACCGCCGGCAGGCCCACGGTTTGCGGCCGATCGCGCAGACGCCAGCAGAGAAACAGCCCGGCGAGGATCGCGAGACAACCGGCAATCATCATCCCCGCGCGCCAGCCGTAGTGCAGCGCCGCCGCGCCGACCACCATCGGGATCAGCGCCCCGCCGACGTTATGGGCGGTGTTCCAGATCGCCCACCAGCCGCCGCGCTCGTTGCGCGAGTACCAGGCGGTGAGCAGGCGGGCACAGACCGGCGCGCCCCAGCCCTGGAAAAAGGCGTTCAGCGCCCACAGCAGGGCGAAGGCCCAGAGCGAGGTGGAGAAGCCGAACAGGATGTTCACCACCCCGGTGGCGATCAGGCCAAAACCCATAAAGTAGCGGGCGTTGGAGCGGTCGCTGACGATGCCGGAGAAGAACTTCGACAGGCCATAGGTGATGTAAAACAGCGTCGCCAGCAGGCCGATATCGGTGCGGGTCATCACCCCGCTGGCGAGGATCTCCGGCGCGGCGGCGTTAAAGCTTTTGCGGGTGAAGTAGAACAGCGCGTAGCCGAGCCAGAGGGTGATCAGAATATGGCGTCGCCAGTAACGATAGCGGGCGTCGATTTCCGCCTTATCGCTTATCGGGACTGCATCGACAGGGGGTTTAAACATGGTGACTCCGAAGCGGTAAACTGACGCTGACGCGCGTCCCGTGTGTGCAGGAGATAGTCAGCGTGCCGCCCAGCGCCTTCACGCGTTCGCGCATCCCCGCCAGGCCAAAGCCTTGTTGCCCCGAGCCCGGCGGCAGGCCGCAGCCATCGTCTTCAATCACCAGCCTGAGGCTTTCATGCTGCTGCCAGCCCTGCAGCGTCACCGCGCTGGCGTTGGCGTGTTTGACGATATTGTTCAGCCCCTCCTGACAGAC
>NZ_JBBCPK010000067.1:0-25859 GCF_037150775.1 Leclercia sp. M50 | reverse complement strand
CATCAGCAGTACCGGAGGATCCGCCGCCAGGGCGCGAATCACGCCGATACGCTGCTGCTGACCACCGGACATCTCCCGCGGATAGCGGTTGAGGAACTTATGCGGATCCATCGCCACCATATCCATCAGCTCTTCGGCGCGGGTTTTACAGCGGGCTTTATCCCAGCCCAGCATGCGCGGTACGACGGTGATGTTCTCTTCGATGGTCATGTTCGGGAACAGGCCAATCTGCTGGATCACGTAGCCGATGTTGCGGCGCAGGGTCACGGTATCCATCTCGCTGGTGTCCTGGCCATTGATCTGGATGGTGCCGCTGCTCGGAGTAATCAGCCGGTTAATCATCTTCAGGGTGGTGGTTTTGCCGCAGCCGGATGGGCCGAGCAGGACGCACATCTCCCCTTCGGGCACGTTCAGGTTGACGTTATCTACGGCCTTAAATGTCTGGCCGTGCTTCTGTGAAAATTGTTTGGTGAGGTTTTCCAGTTTTATCATTATCGAATCCCCTTTGGAGTCAGAACGATCTGCAGACGGTGCAGTAACCAGTCGAGCACAATCGCTAAAAGACAAATCATCAGCGCGCCGGCAATCAGCATACGAATATCACTCCCGCCAATGCCGTTTAGCAGCAGCAGGCCAAGCCCGCCCGCGCCGATGACGGCGGCAATGGCCATCACGCCGATATTCATTACGACCGCGGTACGGATGCCGCCGAAAATCACCGGCAGCGCCATCGGAATTTCTACCCAGCGCAGGCGTTGCCAGAAGGTCATGCCGATGCCGCGACCCGCTTCGCGCAGGCCGGGCGGCAGGCTGTCCAGCGCCGTATGGGTGTTACGCACAATCGGCAGCAGCGAGTAGAGAAACACCGCGGTAATGGCGGGCAGGGCGCCAATACCCTGACCGATCATGGAAAAGAGGGGGATCATCAGGCCGAACAGAGCAATCGACGGGATGGTCAGCACGATGGTGGCAATCCCCAGTACCGGCGTCGCCAGCCATTTGTGACGCACGATCAGAATGCCCAGCGGCACGCCGATAATAATGGCCAAGCCCACCGCCAGCGCCACCAGCCACAGGTGCTGGAAGGTCAGGGTCATGATGTAACCCCAGTTATCAAGAATGTAGTGAATAGTATCCATAGCGCCTCCTTACAGCAGCTGCTTACTACGCAGGAAATCACGGGCGACCTGCTGCGGTGACTGATGATCGATATCCACCTTCTTGTTTAGCTCGGTGATGACGTCGTTGTTAAGCTGGGCAGAGAGGGTGTTCAGCGCCTCTTCCAGCCCCGGGTTGGCTTCCAGCGTATCCTTGCGCACCACCGGGGTCACCGCGTAGCTCGGGAAGAAGCCTTTGTCATCTTCCAGCACCTTCAGATCGAAGCCTTTAACGCGTCCGTCAGTGGTGTAAACCAGCCCGGCATCGACAAAGCCGTCGCGCACCGCGTTATAGACCAGGCCTGGGTCCATCTGGCGAATTTGCGGGCGATCGAGCTCCATGTTGTAGGCCGCCTGCAGCGGCTTCATGCCATCGCTGCGCCCGGAGAATTCAAGATCGAGACCCAGCATCCAGTTGTTATCCGGATCGGTTTTGCGCACCTGCTCAATCTTCGCCACCAGCTCTGACATGGTGTTGATATTTTCTGCCTCGGCGCGCTTACGCTGCATGGCAAAGGCGTAGGTGTTGTTCATGTCAGCAGGTTTGAGCCACACCAGGCCGTGCTTCGCATCCAGGCGTTTCACCGTCTCGTAAGACTCCTCTGGCGACATGCGTTTATTGATGTGGTTAAAGATGATCAGCGAGGTGCCGGTATACTCCCAGGTCATATCGATCTGCTTGTTGATCATCGCATTACGGGAAATGACGGTGGCAATGTTGGTCTGAGGCTTAACTTCAAACCCTTTCTTTTGCAGATACTGCACGGTCATCGCCGAGAGAATATGCTGTTCGGTAAAACTCTTGGTCGCCGGGATCAACGGCGCCGCGAGCGCCTGGCTGGTAAAGAGCGCGACGGTACAGAGCGCCGCCAGGCCGGTAAATAGTCTCATAGAAGCTCCTTATTATTGTTATCGCGCGAGATGCGGGCTCATCAGACGGCCCAGCGCCGCCAGCAACGTATCCAGAATCAGGGCGAACAGGGCGGTGGCCGCCGCGCCCAGGATTAGCGTCGGGAAATCATTCAGGTAGATGCCGGGGAAAATCAGCTCGCCGTAGCTGCTGGCGCCAATCAGGAAGGCCAGCGGTGCGGTACCGACGTTAATGGCGGTGGCAATACGAATACCGGAGAGCATTACCGGCCAGGCGTTAGGCAGCTCCACCTTGCGCAGACGCTGCCATTTGGTCATCCCGATGCCGTTTGCCGCTTCCAGTAACGATGCCGGAACCGAGCACAGACCAGCGTAGGTGTTACGCACTATCGGCAGCAGCGAGGCGAGGAACAGGGCGATAATGGCGGGCGTATCGCCGATGCCAATCACCACCATCGCCAGGGCCAGAACTGCGAGCGGTGGCAGGGTGTTGCCGACGTTAAAAATCTGCATAACGTATTCGGCGATACCTCGTGCGGCCGGACGGCTCAGCAAGATACCGCTGGGGATACCGACCAGCAGGGCGAAGAACATGGATGAGAAGACTAAAATCAGATGCTGTCGCCCGAGATAAACCAGGTCAACCTGGCGCGCTTTGATCGTCTCCAGCCCAATTCCCCAGACGAGGAGGGCGACGACCACAATAATGGCGCCGACAAAAAGCAGCGAGCGTTTTAATAAAGTATGCATTGCGGTGTGTCTCCCTGTGCGCATGCGTTCGTTATAGCAACCATCGATTGCCTGTTGTTATGCCATGTTTTGGCAGGGGTATTTGAGCTATAGCAAGGGTTTGGGAAGGGTTCCAGCGAAGCGGTATTATTCCTAACCTTATGAATACTGCGGAAATATGAGGTTAAGCCTTACGGGGTAAGGGCTGGATACCGGCAGGCAGAATAATCTTAAAGATAATTTCATTAAGTGACACCGTCACTTAATGAAGAAGTAGAGTCTGTTATTTGCTGAGTGCAGCGCGAACCTTTCGCACCCGCAGCGAGGTGCTGATGATAGAGAAGGTGGCGACGAAAACCAGCATTAAGCCCAGGGCCAGCATCGCATTAAACCCAAACCACCTGAACAGGACCAGCCCGGCAATCCCTCCCGTGATAAACGAGAAAAGGGTGGTGAGGTGGGTTGTAAGCTGGCTGGTTTGTGCGGCGGTATCTTTGGAGTAATCCCGGCGTAGCATCGCCACCACCACAGAGGCCAGCGAAATGCCTGCGTCGGTTAAGGTGCCGGTAATATGGGTGGAGCGTACCCGTCCGCCGGAAAGTTGGGTGGAGGTGGAATTATGGATCCCCATCAGCCCGCAGAGAAAAACAATAATTTCCCTGTTAGTCGTGAAGGTATGAAAATAGATTTCATGCAGAGAGACGCCGGCCAGTAATAACCCTTCAATAAACAAAACCTGACAAAAAATGAGCCGCACATTGTGCATGATGCCCCATAAAACAATTATCCGCGCAATAATTGCCCCGGTCACAAACGACAGAATAATGGTGGCGAAGAAAATAATATCGTTCAGATCCGTTGAGGAGACTTCGCTGGAAAATTGTGAGGTATTGCCTGTCATATGGGAAGGAAAGAAGCCAAAAGCCCCCAGCGCAATGGCATTCAGCAATCCTGCGGAGGTCGCCAGCCAGAGGGCAAGACGACGATCCTCCTGATGGGTTCGTTCTTTCTTAAGTTTAATCAGCAAAGAATACCTCCGGTTTGAGCTTTGCCTGAATAATCAGGCTAGCAAAGCCTGGTCATGGATTGTCCAGGATAGTACTTAATTATTAAGGCACATGAGGTGGGCGAGAATTAAGTAATTAAATAAAATAACCTTGATAACAAAGTGCTTATTTACCCGGCGCATTATGCTCAAAGCATGCCATTATTTCCGTGGCGCATAAACGCCGGGCGCAGATTTAAGCGTTCAAACCAGGCCTCGATAGCGGGCACCGGTGGATGCTCAAAAGGGGTCATCTTCCAGCGGTTCACCGACAGCCCCAGCACCACATCGGCCAGGGTAAAAGTGTCGCCCGCCACCCATGCCCCGGTGCGTTGCAGCTGTTGCTCAAGGATCGCGATATGGTGGTTCCACTCCTTAATCCCGGCTGCAATTCGCGCCGGATCGTTAAAGTCCGGGTTTTTACGCCCCAGGGCCGGAAAGACATAGCGCCAGGCGTTATTAAATTCCGTCGCCTGCCAGTCCATCCAGCGTTCGACGTTGGCGCAGGCTTGTGGATCTGTCGGGAGAAGGTCGTCCCGCCCGGTTTTGCGAACCAGATAGCGGCAAATGGCGTTGGATTCCCAGATCACGAAATCATTGTCGATCAGCACCGGCACCATCGCATTCGGGTTCAGCGCGCGAAAGGCATCGGTTTCCGTTGAGGCAAAGCCGCTGCCGTAATCTTCCTGCAGATAGTCCAGACCCACTTCTTCACAGGTCCAAAGCACTTTGCGCACGTTAATGGAGGTGGTTTTGCCGAGGATTTTTAGCATGGTGCAGGTGTCCTTTGTCGGATGAGTTAACAACAACAGAGCCGTTATTCAGTGATTTTAGGGCAAACTTGGGTGGGGAAGTATTCCTGTTGGCCTACCATCTTCCGATAGGCGGCAGGCGTCATGCCTGTGAGCCGACTGAACACACGCCGCATGACATCCGGACCTGAGAAGCCGCATTCTGCGGCTATTTTTTTCGCGGGCAGCTTCTCTTTTTCAATCAGCAAGCGCGCTTTTGACACGCGCTCACGCTCCAGCCATTGAGCCGGGGTCAAACCGATCTCCTGGCGAAAAATACGGGTAAGATGCCTTTCACTAAGGTTGATGTGTTGCGCCAACATGGAAACCGAGCCAATCTCTTTAATATTCTGAATTGCCCAACGCTGAAGATCCTGGAGTGCTGAGCGTCCGTTCAGGGAAAGTTGGCTTCGTCTGACAAAGTGCGACTGATTAACAGGCCGACGAAAGAACATCACTAACTGATCCGCAACCTCGGCCGCAATTTCCCGCCCCAGATCTTCCTCCACCAACCTCAATGCCAGATCGAGGCCGGATGTCACACCGGCGGCAGTACGCACCCTACCATCGGCGATAAACAGCGCATCGCTTTCCACGACTATTTCAGGATGTCTGATAGAAAGCAGTTCCGCACAATTCCAGTGGGTAGTGACCTGCTTACCGTTGAGTTTTCCGGTAAGCGCCAGCAGCAGCGCGCCAGTACATACGGATCCAAACCGCTCACTTTTTTCGCATAAGGCGGTAATACCCGCCAGGACATTGCTCGCTGGCGTATAACCAGACATACCTGGTGCGCCCGCAATGAGAAACGTATCAGGAACGAGTTCTGAAATATCCGCGAGTGAAAAATCTGCCGCAAGCCTGACGCCGGACGAGGCCTGCACAACAGAGCCACTGACGGAAACGACATACAGACGATAAAATTGACGTCCCAGGATTCTGTTAGCCTCAGCAAAAACATCTATAGGCCCGCCTACATCAAGCAACTGCACGCCCGGCACCGCCAGTATGGCAATGGTATGACTCATTTTCTCCTCCCGGCGTCTGAATAGATCCAGATGTCCTTATTCGTCGTAAAAGTACGGTGGCAGACATGAATGATAAACCCTAATTTAGAGGTACACCATAGCCATCTAAGGAGTTATTCATGCGTTCTGCAATTAAAGGTATCAGCGTCCCGGACAGCCGTATGGCCAGAGAAGCCACGGAATTTATCAGGGACACCGAAACAGAGCTGCTGTTTAATCATTCAAGCCGGGTTTATTACTGGGCGGCCCTGGCTGGGCAGGAAAGAGGCCTGAAAGTAGACAGTGAGCTGCTGTACATTGGCTGTATGTTTCATGACATTGGACTCACCCATGAGCATTGCAGCTGTGACAAACGTTTTGAAGTAGACGGCGCCAATGCGGCACGTACCTTTCTGGAGGGATATGGTATCGCTCCTGCCGACATTGATAAGGTATGGACAGCCATTGCACTCCATACCACACCAGGCATACCTGAGTTTATGGCACCAGAAATAGCCCTGGTTATCGCAGGCGTGGAAATGGATGTGCTGGGAATCGATTATGAAAAATTCGCAGAAGCAGATATTAAAGCGGTTACGCAGCAGTATCCCCGTACGCCAACATTTAAAGAGGATATTATTCAGGCATTCTATGACGGTATAAAACACAAGCCGCAAACGACATTCGGTAACGTAAAGGCTGACGTTATTAAGGATAAGGAACCCGGTTTCTCTCCTTTTAACTTCTGCAATATTATCCGGCAGTCACGCTGGCAAGGGTGAGCCGCCGCAACGCAATAATCGAATGAGGGCAGCAGTTAAATATCAGGGATGATCTTCAGCTTATAATATGGATGATGCCTTCACAGGTGGCGCATGACGTTTAGCTGAAGACGTCATGTGCCTTTTTGCGTCAGCTTACGGTTTGCGTATATGCCGAAAAGCAGATTGCGATCTGTTATGATAGCTGTATTACGCTTCATATAGCGTTTTAATTCATAGGATCTGGGGCCGCTCCTGGCACAGGGCAGTTATTCAGTTAAGTTAACTTTTGTGTCCAGGTTCATAGGTAAACATTACCGCACAAGCAGATCCAGCCAGTCTGGGTTCTCAATTTTACGGGAATAGGGCAGCATCGCACGATTAATCAGCGCAAAGAATTCGGACTCCCCCATCCTGACTGCTTCGCTTGTGCCAGGTCCCTCCCATTCATCAAAGAGATGCCAGTAAAGCGATTTCAGGGTATCGACCACCGCAGAGAAAATCTTTACGCCAGGTTCAAGCCAATAACACACCAGAAAAGACAATTTCTGTTCGGCATCATGGATGGACGCGCACCTGGAAAGTTGACGCATAAATAGCTTGATCCAGACCAGTGCTGCCGTTTTTAGCGGGGGCAGATCTATCCGCTGCTCTGCCATGTACCGTGACAGATATAATTCAACTTCAGCCCGTACAGGTTGATTATCAAGCGCCAGTGAAGCGAGGATCAAAAGGGTCTCCGACTCATTTCCTGCGGTGATTTGATCTTCAGCCCATGCAATGATCAGGCCGTCCAGATCGTCATGAAGAAAGGGATATTTCTGTGAAAAAACAAGCAACCCGAGCAGGTCATTGAGTGTGTATTGAGATGGCATCTGATATTCCCTTTCCTTTTTGGTTTACATAAACCCTACCAAGGATAATTTCCGGGTCCATCAGAAATTGAATGCTGGGTCTATATAACTATCTTTGGCCGCCTCGTTATCGCCTTCCACAACGCCGGGATCCAGAATGTGCTGGCAGAGATCGCGGACGCAACAGCAGAGGATTTCGACCGCGTCACGGCGGTAAACCTGCGCGGCGTCAGGGGTTGCATGAAGTATGAACTGCAACAGATGCGTAAGCAGGCTCTGACCGTTTTAAACTTAAGAATGTCTTACTATTTAAGTGGTGCTGTATTCATTTATTATATTTGTTGCAATATGACCGATTTTTAGAGTTTCTAACCTTCTCGAGGGACAATAATGGAAAAAAATTTCACGCCAGAACAGATAGAAATGATCAATCGTATTGTCTTTGCACACATTGATCGGATGAACGAGAAAGCTGCTGAAATTGTTGAAGAAACAGAGAGAGCAGCACACCATGAACTCCAGGAGAGCGGGATTGATATGACTGATTTCTCTCCTGCTAATAAGAGTTTTTTGATGGTTACGCTCATCCAGAACCTGATAGATCGTGTTCACGGCGGCGATATGACGGTTGCCCAAAAGTTAATAACGATGGAAGCCAAAAGGCTTAACGTCAGCGTAAATGAATAATGTCCACTTCAGGTAGATAGAGAGAGATGGCATGCCGGGCATGCCTGTTTCATTTAAAAAGGCATTCAATTATTCCTCTGACACCCACATGAGTAAAGTGAGCACGATAGGTACTGCATCCCAGCGCACTGAGTAGCACCACATCTGCCAGAGTGGCTTGCCGGATTTATAGCGTCATAAGCTGCCGTCCTGATGAAATTCACGATTCAGGCACTATGCCTTAACAGCCAGTGATAAAGTAGCAGGCAAACATATTAAGGGATTATAAATATGCAGATTGTTTTTGTGCCCGCCTTAATCGTCGTCCTGATTGATAAAGAGCAGGAGCTGGGGCGGGCGTTAACACAGGAAGAGGTAGAGGCAATCCGCGATGGTGCTACGGCCATCCGGCTGCCGGACGAGGCGGCCAACGATATGATCAGAGAGCGCGGCTACCGCGATATTGACCCAGAAAATGTCTGGCAAGAGTGGGTGGCGTATAAAGCAGGCTGACGCAACCACGTCAGGTCAGCCTGTCTGAGATATAGCGCCTATTTCACCAGAGCAAACAGATCGTTCAGCGATTCGCTCATGGTACAGCCGATATTAATGCAGGTGCCGCAATCCATGGCTTACCATTCAACTGTGATTTTCCCGAAGTGCTTTCCGCCCGCAAGGAGGCTGAATGCTTCGCTGACAGAGGCCAGCCCTTCAAACCTGTCGGAAATGGCGGGGCGGATCCCGGTCTGATTCTGCGCTCTGACAACGTCCTGCCGCATACGATTGCTGCCGACCACCAGCCCCTGGAGACGGGCTTGTTTCGCCATCAGCCCGGCGGTCGGAACAACGCCTTACATACCCGTCAGGACGTCAATCAAGGCAATATGGCATTGAGCGGGGGCCATCTCCGGACTGAAAAAGAGAGATCTGTCGTGACATATTTCAGCCCGTAGCGGTTGAGATCAGCGATGACTTCAATTTATCAATAAACATACTGACCCGCAGAGGAAGATAACGTGTTGTTGGCAGTACGGCCCAGACCGATAACGCCTGCGGCCTGACATCAGAAAAATTAATCTCAACAAGCGTGCCTTCGTGGAGCTCTTTCATGACATCCCAGCGGGTAAGCTGCGCAATGCCCAGTCCGTTAGAACAGAGTTCTCTTATTCCTTCGACGTTATCGGAGCTGAAACGCCCATCAACACCGATCCTGATAACGTCACCATCACGTTCAAACAGCCATTGAGGCACGCTGCTGAGTCTGAGGCAACTGTGCTGCAGTAAATCTTCAACAAAATGAGGTACGCCATTCGCCTTCAGGTAATCGGGTGAAGCGCAGACGATCCGCGGATTATCAGTAATTTTGCGGGCAATGAGCGTGGAGTCTTTTAATGGCGCGATGCGGATGGCGACATCGAATCCTTTCCCAACAATATCAACTACATTCTCGCTGAGTTGAAGGTCAATATTCAGCTTTGAATTGTCCGCTAACAGTTCAGAAACCAGAGGCAAAATATTTCGTCTTCCAAAGCCTGATGGGGCAGTGATCCTCAGTAATCCGGACGCGCCCTGGGTTGAGGGAGAGAATAGCGCGCGGGCACCTGCCTCTGCATCAATAAGCGCCCGTGCGTAAGGCAGAAATTCCATTCCTTCCTGAGTTAAAGAGACAGAGCGCGTCGTTCTCTGTAAAAGGCGCGTTCCCAGCTCGTGTTCAAGGGAGGCGAGGCGTCTTGAAACGGCCATGGCGGAAAGACCCTGTCGTTTCGCTGCCTGCGTCAGACTGCGCGTTTCGGTGATAACGAGAAAGAGTGAAACATCCTGCAAATTCATAGCGGCTCCGGTATCAGAATCAGCGCAAAAGTTATCTAACGGCCATCGTGATTATAACGATAAACGTTATACAGCCTTATCATTTTGCCCCGTTTAAGCCTGATTAAACAATGATTATAGTGCGTTTACGATTTAATTAATCAGGAGTAACGTATGAACAAATCATCCCTTTTTACCCCGGGGCATATTGGAAAGGTTGTCTTAAAAAACCGTCTGGTGGTGGCGCCCATGACCCGTGTCACCGCCTCAGTGGAGGGCATCGCCAGCGATCGTATGACGATTTACTACGAAGACTTCGCCCGGGGTGGATTCGGCCTGGTGATATCAGAAGGTATTTACATTGATAAGGAATGGTCACAGACCTATGCTTTTCAGGCTGGCTTAACCAGCCCGGAACAGATTGCGGGATGGCGCAACGTCACCGACGCAGTCCACAAGCATAACGGCCACATTTTTGCCCAAATCCAGCACGCTGGCGCATTGTCGCAGGGGAACTATTTCAGGACGGGAACAGTGGCACCAGGCGCCGTTCGTCCAGTGGGCCAACAGATGTCATTTTATCGTGGAAAAGGTGAGTATCCTGTACCACGTGAACTCAGTGAAGAGGAGATCCAGAAGATTATCACAAGCTTTGCCGATGCGGCTGCGGCTGCCGTTTTCGACGCTGGCTTTGATGGTGTGGAGATCCATGGTGCCAATGGCTATCTTCTCGATCAGTTCTTCACGGATTACACCAACCCGCGATCTGACCGCTGGGGCGGGGACATCGCTGGCCGCCTTCAACTCAGCCTTGACGTCATTCAGTCTGTCAGACAGCGGGTAGGTCATGATATTCCGGTAGGGATCCGTATCTCGCAGGGGAAAGTGAACGACTTCTTCCATAAATGGGCTAATGGGGAAGACGATGCCCGGGTGGTATTTTCGCTGCTTGCGCAATCCGGTATCGATTATCTGCACCTGACGGAGTATGAAGCCTGGCAGCCAGCATTTGCTGATAACCCGCTCTCACTTGTCGAACTGGCCCGTAAATATGCGCCACAGCTGACGATTATGGCTAATGGCAGTCTCCACGATGAGGCGCGGGCAATACAGGTCATGGAGAAGGGAGCCGATTTCATTGCACTTGGGCGCGGCGCGCTGGCAAATCACGACTGGCCTGAGCGTGTTGCCGCAGGCCGAACCTTACGCGAATTTGACAGCTCAATCCTGGGCCCCATTGCCAATATTAAAGATTCTGAGCTTTCTCTCTGATCCTCCTGCCCCGGCGCGTGCTCCGGGGTATTTTCTTGATTCTACTGGTTTTTAGATGCCGTCAAAAATGTCAGCGCCCCCGCGCTCAGCAGCAAAATAGCACTCATGCCAAAGGTGCTTTGCCAGCCAAGGTTATCGAACACCATGCCGCCCGCCGTGGAGCCCAGCGCAATCGAGAGCTGGATCACCGCCACCATCAGTCCACCACCGGCCTCTGCATCCTCGGGCAGAGTACGGGCGAGCCACGTCCACCATCCCGTTGGTGCTGCGGTTGCCAGCAGACCCCAGAGTCCCAACAGCAGGGCGACGATCCAGACGCTGTGCCCGGTCAGGATCAACATTCCGGCAATGATGGCCATCAGCAGGGGAATCGCCATTAACGTCGGGTAAAAGCGTGTATTTAAAAAGCCGGCGATAATCAGCGTGCCAACAAATCCCGCGATACCGATGGTAAGCAGGATCAGTGACAAGCCGGAGGCGCTGACGTGGGTGACGGTTTCGAGGAATGGGCGCACGTAGGTGAATAACGCGAACTGTCCCATAAAGAACAGACCGCAGGCTAACAGGCCCACGCGCACCACAGGCTGGCGGAAAAGGCGCAATACCGTACCCTGTGCCGCCCGGTCATTCTCCATCTTCGGCAGGCTAAAGCACTGCCAGATGAACGCGATGATTGCCACCGGAACCAGGCACAGAAAGGCTCCGCGCCAGCCGATGGTGGCTCCAAGATAGCTGCCGAGCGGGGCGGCCACCACCGTTGCCAGGGCATTACCGCCGTTGAAAATCGCCAGCGCACGGGAGACCTGATGTTGCGGCACCAGGCGGATGGCCGTCGCGGCAGACATGGACCAGAAGCCACCGATGGCGATCCCAATCAGGGCGCGCCCGATCATATAGACCAGGTAGCTGGACGCAAAGGCAATAAGCAGCCCGGACGCCGCCATCAGAGCCGTCATGCCCAGCAGAAGCGTTTTACGGTTCATATTCCCGGCAATATGGGTCAGGCTCAGGCTGGTCAGGACCGCCAGCGCGCCGGAGATGGCAATCCCCTGGCCGGCCAGACCCTCGGTGACGCCTAAATCGCGGGCAATGGGATTCAGCAGGCTGACCGGCATAAACTCCGAGGCAATCAGGACAAATACGCACAGGGTCATGGCAAAAATAGCGCCCCAGTACGCGCGTTCGTTACTCTGTGTGGTTTGGCTCAGTGTGGACATAATCAGATTTCACGAAGGGGGAAAACAACGCCACCTGCCAGGGACAGGTGGCGGAGAGGATTACTTCAGGCTGGTTTTGAAGAATTGCTCAAACTGCGCAAACGGGATCTTACCGGCGACGTTGTCGTAAAGATCGACATGGTTAGCGCCCGGGACAACCACCAGCTCTTTCTGCTTGCTGCCGACAGCTTTGTAGGCATCTTCAGCAAAGTAGCGCGAGTGCGCCTTTTCACCAGTGACGATAAGTGTCGGGATGGCGATCTCTTTGGCATAGCTCAACAGCGGCATGTTCATAAACGACAGCGGCATGGTCGCGGTCCATGCGCCGGTGGAGTTTACGGCGCGCTCGTGGAAACCACGCGGCACCCGGTAGTAATCAAAGAACTCTTTCAGTACCGGATGCGGATCGGCAGGTAACGCTTCCGGCAGAATACGTTCAGCGGCGGTCGCTGTGCCGTTTTCGACATAAATATCATGCCCGGCATGGGCAAAGGTGCCGCTCTCTGCATCTTTCCAGCGCTGCTCGTTCAGATACTGGAGAACAGCATGGCGATCGGCTGCCGAGTAGCGGTCTTTACCGTCACCCACGCCGTGGCCCATCGCCCGGCTCATGTCGTACATCACGCTGGTGGCGACCGCTTTCACGCGGGTATCCATCGAGGCCGCATTCAGCGCCATACCGCCCCAGCCGCAGATGCCAAGGATACCGATGCGGTGGCGATCCCCCTCTTTTTGTAGTCCAAGAAAGTCCACCGCCGCACTGAAATCTTCGGTGTTGATGTCGGGAGAAGCGACATTGCGCGGCTGCCCGCCGCTTTCACCGGTGTAAGAGGGATCGAATGCCAGGGTGACAAAGCCCTTCTCCGCCAGGGTCTGGGCATAGAGACCGCTGGACTGCTCTTTCACTGCGCCGAACGGTCCGCTGACCGCGATGGCCGCCAGCTTGCGATCGCCCCGGTCTTTCGGCAGATAGAGATCGCCCACGAGCGTAATGCCGTAGCGGGTCTGGAAGGTGACTTTACGGTGATCGACCTTTTTGCTTTCAGCAAATGTCTTGTCCCATGTGGTGACCATCGACACCGGGGCGTTCGGATTGGTTGTCTCTGCATAACTCATGGTTGTTACTCCACTTAAAGAGGCGCATAGCAGCATTGCAGGCATGGCTGCCGTCAGTTTTTGGGTGAATGTTTTCATAAGAGGTACCGGGCTGTGTTGTGATGTTGAGGCCAGTATAGTTAGCAGTAATAGTGATGATTAGAGGGGGAAGGATGCTAAGATTCATATCATATTGTTATGAATTGGTGGCGTTATGGCGAAGCGGGAAAATTACAACGAGCTCTATCTCTTTATGCAAGTGGCGCGGGAGGGGAGCTTTACCGCCGCAGCCCGGCGGCTTGGGTTGGCCCAGTCGGGGATCAGCCGCTCTGTTCGCGAGCTGGAAGAGCGGCTGGGCGTGCAGCTACTGGTGCGCACCACGCGCAGGCTATCCCTGACCCAGGCGGGGGAGCAACTTTATCAGGCGACAGAATCCGCCTTCGATGCTCTGGATAGCGGGCTTGCCACGCTGGCGCACTACCGTGAAACGCCTTCCGGTACGGTGCGCATTAACGCCAGTCAGCATGCCATTGATAAATGTCTGTTGCCGAAGCTGGCGATATTTAAACAGCGCTACCCGGATATCCGGCTGGAGCTGATGAATGAGAGCCGGTTTGTGAACATCATTACCGAACGCTTCGACGCAGGTGTCAGACTGGGGCCGGAGGTGGGTCAGGGGATGGTCGCGGTGCGCATTACGCCTGACATGGAGATGGCCGTGGTCGGTACACCTGAACATTTGCGCCGCTACGGCTTTCCCCAGACGCCTGCGGATTTAGTTGCCCACCCCTGTATTGGCTATCAGTTTGCCGATGGGGGCCTTTATCAGTGGGAGCTCATTCAGGACGGTAAAAGCGTCACCCATCGCCCCGAGGGGCAGTGGGCATTTTCTGACAGCTATATGGAAGCCGAAGCCGCCCGGCTGGGCCTGGGGCTGGCTTATGTGCCGGTCGAGCTGGTGGCGAACGATCTGGAGCGTGGGACGCTGATCCGGGTGTTGCAGCGCTACAGCCTGCGCATGGACGGGCTGTTCCTCTATTATCCTCACCGCAACGTCTCACCGGCCCTGAGAGCGGTGATCGATACGCTGAAAATCTGAGCGGACGTTTTGTTAGCCGGGCAAGGGCAGCGCTTATCTCATTACTATCATGGTGGCGCTGGCGGAGCAGCCGACAGGCTGGCCGTTTTCTATGTGGGCCCAGTACGGTTATCCGATGCCGGGCATGGAGCCAATGCTGAGCATAATGCTCTGGCACATAAGTTAACCAATCAGATCTGATATCTCCAGGTCATCAGCTATATCAGGCTATTCATCTATAATGACTATTGCAGTTGAAATTGCACAGGAAGCTGCACCCTGGTCAACGTTTTCATTCTGCCGACACAGTAAGACAGGCTTAGGGCAGTGCAGGATGCAACTGATTACTCAGATGAAAGCGCTTAAATAACGTGGCCATACACATGCGTGAATCAGGCCGGGAGTGACTGCCTTGCCCCCTAATAACACTTAATAATTAATAAAATTCTGTTTATCCGGGAGATTAATTATGAAAATAATCAGATTTGTATATTCCGCTCTAATTGGTGTTGTCGCCAGCTGCCGTTCTATGACGCCGATGGCGGCCCTCGCAGCAGCACGCCTTGCCAGACGCGACACTCCGGGGAGCCTCATACTGCTGGACCGTCCGTTATTCAAATTTGGCGCGTTAGCGATGGGGGCAGGTGAGCTGTTTGGCGACAAGATGAAGTCAGCGCCAGACCGCACCGTGTTTTTGGGCTTGTCAGCGCGTGTGGCCAGTGCAGGAATTGCGGGCGCCGCATTGGCACCCAAGGGAGAAGAAAAAACCGGGGCAGCAATCGCTATCTCTGCCGCTGTGCCACTTGCCTATGCCACACTGGCGGCACGCAAAAAAGCCATA
Source organism: Leclercia sp. M50 (assembly GCF_037150775.1). Taxonomy (NCBI): domain Bacteria; kingdom Pseudomonadati; phylum Pseudomonadota; class Gammaproteobacteria; order Enterobacterales; family Enterobacteriaceae; genus Leclercia; species Leclercia sp. M50. The sequence continues at coordinate 10,667 of NZ_JBBCPK010000067.1, read as the reverse complement.
GCAGAAATTGGGCAGACCAGAAGTGGCATAATTGAAGATACGCTCATCGTCGCTATCGGCGCAGCGGTAGTCTACTTCGCAACACGGCCAAAACGTCTTTAAACGTTCTCACTCTTAAAAGGTTGATCCCGGCAGGTCATAATGAAGGGGTCAGTAACGGCTTCTGGCACGAAGCGGTCTCCGGCACCTACTATGATTATGCGCGGCTTTCTGAGCTTAATCCGCAACCAGCCACATATCGGCTTCTTCAAACATCTCTTCGAGCATACGGTTCAGCTTTTCCCGATCGCTTTTACTGGCATCGCTATTCAGGCCGTTCGCCTGCATTGGCTTAACCTTTACCTCGGCATCCGGAAAGATCCGATGCACTCGCTTCGTTAGTTCAGCCAGGATGATCTCTCTGGCGCCCGGAAGCCCGGCAACATTTCGTTTGTCGTACACCAGTTCAACGAACATTACATACCCCTTATAAATACTGTTTTAATGTACAGCATTTTCACCGGGGTAATGATGCCTGTCAAGGTCGCCCGTATGACTGTATTCATAATCGTCGTGCGGTGTCCTCTAACCAGTCAGGGAGGTGTGATTGATACCAGGTTTGATACAAGGAGAACGCGCTCTTTTGCCGCTCGTAAAGTAACACAATGACTTCGGTGACAATCCATGCCTTAGCGATGGCAATTTCTCTCGTTAATTCATTGACACTATGGTGATAAGTTAACGTGCAGTAGCGTTCAGCGAGGTCCGTATACGCTCGCATCGTCCCCATTCCCTTTATAAGTGGGGCAAGGTCGATAGCAGGACTCCCTTTTCCAAACCGTTCCCAGTCGAACAGCACGACCTCACCATTTTCTCTTCTTCCCCAGTTACCCGCATTGCTGTCCCCTGAAATCAGACGGTGGCCGCTAAACAGCACATCACTACGCTGCTGAAATTGCTGAAATTGCTGAAGCTGCCGTGCGCTTTTTTCAGGTAACGCCAGCAGGATGAGCGCTTTTTCGAGCGCCCTCTCTGACCATGAGTGCGGGTGGTAGTGCCATGCGGTATTCACCGGATAACGGTGCAGACGTGCCAGCATCGTGAGAACCTCATCACTGGCGACATCAGACTGTTCAACCGGGTAAGGAATATACTCCATGCATAATTTGCGCAGGGTGACATCGGCGGAAAAGAGTGCCGGAGTCGCAATGCCCGCCTCGTTAAGCGACGTCGCAGCATTCTGATAAAAACCAAACTCCACCGCGCCAACAGGAGACTTTTCAATAACGGCCTGACCGCTATGACTGACCGTTAGCGCTACATTGGCGGCCCCCATTCTGGATAAATCCCGTGCAGGCATAGACGATCCTCTCAGCAGTAGCGGGTGGGTTGCTCAGGATCCAGAGTGTAACGTAAATGGGCCGTTGCGCTAAAAAGTGCCGCCCGCGTTGCAGGCGGCAGCCACTGTCAGAACAGAACCGAGTAGTTCAGACCAAATGTACGGCCACGGCCTTTGTAGGTATAGAGGTTTTCAGCGCCGTAGGTTGGGCTGTAGAGACCCGGTGCGCGCTGGCCCCATGCGGTGGTGTAGTCTTCATCCAGCAGGTTTTCGACGCTGAAGCTCAGCTTACCGACCGGCAGAAGATAACTGCCTAAGAAGTCCACGGTGTTATAGCCATCGATCTTCTTACCGGCTTCATCAGAGAGGTCGAACGTCTGGGTGCTTTGCATACGCAACGTCCAGTCGCCCGGCGCCCAGGTAACCCATGCGCTCATTTTAGACGGGCTGGCGCTGTCTACCGTCAGCTTTTCCCACTTTCCGTCGACGCGGGTTTCCGATTTGATGACGTTGAAGTTTGTACCGGTGCTCCACTCGCTGTCGGTGAAGAAATAGTCGATCTGGCCTTCAACACCGTAGATACGACGTTCGTCATCTTCAACGTTGATGGTCATGTCGCTTTTATTAATGTTGATGGTTTTGTCAGACAGAGAGTAATACCCGGCAATCTGCGTGCGCAGATTATCCCCGGTGTAACGCCAGCCCAGCTCGTAGGCATCAACTTTGATCCCGTCGAGTTTTGAGTCGTTCACGTTCACGCTGTTGACCAGGCGATAATGACCGTTCACCAGCTGATAGGTGCCGGAGCCATAATATTTCGCCAGATCCGGGATCTCAAAGCCCTGGGAGAAGTTAAACCACAGCTGCTGGCGTTCGGTCAGATGACCCAGAATACCGGCGTTAAACAGCAGGTTGTTGTAATCCGTCTTTCCGCCCGGCACGGCGTCTGCGGAGGTCGCTCTGCCCGTGGCAATGGCCTGCTGCTGCGTATAGCCAATAAAATCATCAACCTTGTTTTCCGTGTACTGATAGCGCACGCCGCCGCTCAGGGTGATCGCGGAGAAGTCGTAGCTACTTTGCAGGAACGGGGCGAGGTTAGTAATGCTGTAGCCCGGATAGCGTCCAACGTTATAGGCATTATCCAGCTTCATCCCCCCGCTGGCCGCCGCCTTGCTGAGGTCGAAAAATTGCTGGTTGGCGTCGAAGGTTTCATGCTCGGCATCCACACCCCATGTCAGCGTCAATGCCTCCACCGGCTTGCTGTTGATGGTGAGCTTGCCGCCGTAGAAATCGGTTTTTTGCTGCGATGCGCCAATGCTGGTGACCCGACCGCCGGAAAGCGTAGGGAAGGGGTAATAGGTCAGGCTCTCATCGCGGTAGTAAATCTGGGCGAGCAGATCCTGGCCCCAGAAATCGGTGTTGGAATATTGCAGGTTAATCAGGTGACGTTCAGTGCCGGGGATACGGTCGGAGTCGAGATTGTTTTTGTTATAGGCGTTGCCCGCGCCCGTTACTGCCGAGAAGTTCTCGCCCAGATAAAGGCCGTGCTTACCGTCAGATTCACTTTTGTAATACTGCGTGGTGAGCTGCAACTGCTGATGATCGTCGATATTCAGCGTGCCGGTGCCCATCACGTCCAGACGGTCAGAGTATTGCAAACCGGTCTGGGTGTTATCGATGATCACCTCATCGCCATTGCCATCGTACCAGCCACCAAAGCGCTGATAGGCCACTGACAGGCGCCCGGAAGCGTTATCGTTGCCACCGCTCACCGCCGCTGCGACGTTCTCGTCATTATCGTTATGGCTGTTGAAGCCAGTTTTCAGGCCGGTCTGGAACTCGACTTCCGTTTCCGGCTGGCCCTTTTTGGTGACGATATTGATTAAGCCGCCGGTACTGCCGCCGCCGTAGAGGGAGGTGGCGCCGGAGATGACCTCAATGCGGGAAATATTAAACGGATCGATTGAGTCCAGTTGGCGGCTGTCGCTGCGCGAGGAGTTTAAACGCACGCCGTCCACCATCACCATCATGGATCGACCACGCATATTCATCCCGTAGTTGGTGCGCCCCTGGCTGCTGACATCCATGCCGGGAATTAACTGCGCCAGCACCTCTTTCAGCTCCTTACCCCCCTGAACCTGCTGTTCAATTTCAGCCTGTTCCACAACCCAGGTGGTCTGCGCCATGTCGGTGATGCTGTGATTGGTACGGCTGGCAGCGACCACCAGCGTCTCATCTTTTTGTACTTCGGCAGAGGCATTAGCGGCTAATGTCATGAATAAACATGAGCTTAGCGCGCGATAACTGTGCGATTTCATTATTGTGATCATCCTGATTTTTCAACGAGCCGGAGGCATGGATGCCCCGTAGCGCAAAAACATCACCGCAGAGGTGATAGTGATTATCAAGATGATATGAATAATCATTTCAATGTAAACAGGTAATGTTAAAAATTGTTTCTATAATGGCATGATATTTATGGGGTTTTTGGGGGTTGCACCGCCGCTTAAGTGGGGAAATACCAGAGGTTGCCCCACGTGCGTCGCTGTCGTCACGACAGTAACCGCTTGCTTCGGTGATGAATCATCCCCGCCATTATCTGGCAGGGATCTCAGCATCGCTGATACAGCGCTCAGGCTTCATTTTTACAGGGCTCAGCGATTACCACAGGTTTTCTGAGCTTTTCTGACAGCCGCAGGCTGATCAGCGCCAGCAAAATAAAGGTCACCGATATGCCGGCCAGCCCGTAAAATCCCGCCAGGGGATAAACCCACGAGGCTACCGCAGAGCCAAATCCAATGCCGCCGAACATAAAGGCGCTGGTCAGCGCCAGAGCGATACCACGGTGCCGGACAGACGACAGTTCAACGATCCTGCGTTGCTGACTAGGCCAGAGCAGGTCGGTGGCAAAGGCCCAGACAACGAGCATCACCAGCAACACGACCAACATTTTCGGCAGCAGGGCAATCAGCGCGGTGTCCACAATCAGCAGCGTCATGCCCGCCATCAGCAACCTTTCAGACGTAAAGCGCGCGGCGGCTCGGGTCACCCAGAGGTTGCCCAGTACCCCAGCGATACCCAGTACCGCAAGCGCCGCGGAGAGAGCCTGCGTCCCGCCGGTGTAGGTATCGCGTATGAGCGGGGCGATGAACGAATAAAAGCTGTAAACACCGGAGGTAATGAAAAACACTACCAGGAATGCCGTCAGGTATTTTCCTTGTGACAGGACGCTGACCATTTCAGTAAGCCGGATGCGCGACCCTGTGCGCTCATCCGGCACCGTCAGGAGGATGTTCAGCCCGCTCAAAAGGCTTACGCCGCCCACCAGGGCAAAAAGCGCTTTTGCTCCCCACAGGCTGGCAATCCACGCGGCGAGGGGAATACCGGCGAGGCTCGCCATCGATACCCCCAGGAGTACCATGCCGATAGCGCGACCGCGTTGCTCTTCATGAACCAGCTCTGAACCCAGCGCAACCAGCACCGGGCCGATAAATCCTGCCCCTGCGCCCATCAGTATGCGGGAGGCGAGTAGCGCATCGTAGGAGGGTGACAGCGCAAACGCGAAGGCGCCAGAGCCAAAAAGCCCGATGCCCGTGAGCACCAGCTGGCGACGGCGCCAGTGACCAAACATCACCTGAACCAGTGGGGCGGCCAGGGCAAAGGTCAGGCCGAAAATACTTAGCAAGCGTGCGCTCTGTGCATCGGTCAGCTGCCAGGCGGCGGAAATAGCGGGCAGGCTACCCGCGACAGAGAGCGCACCGGTCGCCTGGACAAAATAGGCGATGCTCAGCGCGCGCAGGGCACGGCGCTGGGAAGCGGTGATAACAGCGTTCATGATCCATCTCCGGAAAGAACAGGGGCGCGAGGCCCCTGCAGAGCTTACTGAACAGGGATTGGGTTATCCGCGACCGACTGGTTGAACTGGTTCACCAGGGTATGCTCGTTTGCCCCCGGGTTATCGCGCACAGGCAGCACGCGATCGACGATAGCTTCAATGGTGTCTGTACCGAGCTTGTCAAACGTCTCGCTGATGAACGCCTCCAGCGGCATGGCGCGCGGGTCACCGCTCTTGTAAATCAGATCCGTATCCACCCACGGCGGGGAAATTTCGATGACCTGCACGCTGGTGTCGCGCAGCAGGAAGCGCTGGGAAAGGGTGTAGGAGTGAATCGCGGCTTTCGTCGCCGAATAGAGCGCGTTGGTGGCCAGCGGCAGGAAGGCCAGCACCGAGCTGTTGTTGATCAGTACGGCGTCTGGCTGCTGTTTGAGGTGCTCAATAAACGCCGCGCTGACGCGCACCGGCCCCAGAATATTGGTGTTCAGCAGCGTAACCGCCTGGGCGTCATCCAGCTCGCCTGCCGCGTTGTCAAACGGCATGATACCGGCGTTATTGATGACCACATTCAGGGCCGGATAGCGCTTCAGCACCTGCTCTGCGGCGGCCTGAATGCTGTCGGCGCGGGTCACATCCAGCACCACATAATCCATGCCCGGACTGGCGGCGGTGACATCCTTCAGCAGCGCCTCCCGGCGCCCGGAAATGATCACCTGGTTACCCAACTGATGGAATTTTTCTGCCATCGCGCGGCCGATGCCAGAGGTGCCGCCAGTGATAAAGATGGTGTTATTGGTCAGTTTCATGGTCTTACTCCTTCGCAGAATCGTTAAGGGACGGAATGGTAATGCGTGGGTCGCGAGCAAATCCGATGAGCGCCGCGTCAACCCTCTCCCGTGCGCTCATGACGATATTTGGATCGCGCGGCTCAACCGACAGACCGCCTTTGTCACAGCACGGCGTGGCGGTGGCGTGGACCAGGTGGGTGTGCTGCGTCATGTTGTTCACCTTGTCAGTTATCGGGTCGGTGAATACATAGTACGCAGTCAGGTGCCGGCGCGGCTGACGAGAAAGGTCGTGATTTCGGACATCATGATGGCCGGATGCCGGTCATCATGAGTCAGGAGGGAGAGGAGCCAGAAAAAGAGGACGATCAGGCTTTGCCGGTGCGCAGCGACTGGGGGGGAATGCCGTAACCCCGGATAAAGACCTCGCGCATATGACGGCGATCGCGGAAGCCGGATTCACGGGCAATGACCTCCATCGACAGCTTGCTCTGCTCGATCAGCAGCCGGGCATTTTCCAGCCGCAGTCCTTCAATCGCTTTGGCTGGCGATTTTCCCGTTTCAGTGCGGAACAGGCGGCTGAGCTGCCGCGCGCTGACGTGGACCGCATCCGCAATGCTCTCGATGGTCAGGGGTTTGCTGAGGTTGTTGCGCGCATACTCCAGGGCTGACTGCAGGCGGTCGCTGCGAGGGGAGAGCATCAGCATCTCAGAGTGCTGCGTCTGCCCGCCGGAGCGCCGATGGTGCATCACCAGCAGGTGTGCCACGGAGCGGGCCACTTCGGCACCGAGATCTTTTTCAACCATGCCCAGCGCCATATCCAGCCCGGCGGTAAGCCCCGCTGATGTCCAGATTGCATCGTCAATAATAAAGATGCGGTCCTCTTCGACGCGGGTAGTGGGATGCAGGGTCTTGAGACTCTGCGCGTGCATCCAGTGGGTAGTGGCGCGACGGTCAGATAACAGACCCGCCTGACCCAGCACGAATGCCCCGGTACAGATCCCTGCCACCCGACGCGCCCGGGGAGCGTGCGTCTGCAGAAAATCAACAATGCCCTGCGATGCGGGCAGCTCCAGGGGCGTCAACACGCCCGCCACCAGCCAGGTATCGATCTCCATATTTGCAGCAACAGGCTGGCTGTCAACGCCGAAGCCGTAAGAGGTTTTCACAGAACCGCCGCGCTCTGAATAAACGTTACAGTCATAAAAAGGTTCGCCAGCCACCTGATTCGCAAACTCAAAGATACTCAGCGTGGACAACCCCAGAACCTGAAAATGATCGGAAATTAGTAAACCTACCCGGTGCATCATTGTCTCCTGATACTTCTTTGACCAATACGCATCTGCGGTCAGTCTGGACGAAACCAGGATGAACACAGACGTTGACTGCGTGTTTCTGGATGATGCGGAAGCACACATTGCCCGCCAGGCATAGCAGGCGGGGGCAGAATATAAAATCACCGCAAGCGATAGCGGCAATCAGGTTGATATGACCGCAACGCTGTCAAAATAAGCCTGGTAAGGCCATTTCCCTGAAACGGCCTTTTATCAGGCGCTGTCCGCGGGTTGCGCATCCTGAGCACCTGGCAAAAAAGCAGGATGAGTGTGCATCAGCGCCGTGACAGCTTTGAGTTTTTCACGCAGCTGCGCATGTAGCTCGCGTATCGCAGGCGAGAACTGTTTACGGTGAGGGCAGATAAGGTTAAGTGGCACCCCCTCCCCAGGCTGTTCCGGCAGCAACACCTCAAGCCGGCCTGCCAGCACGTCTGCGCTAACATCGATCCATGATTTATAGGCAATACCCATTCCCGCCACGGCCCAGCGACGGGCAAGATCCGCATCGTCACACAGCATCCGGCTGCTCACCGTCAGCTGGCGTCTGCCGCCCTTTTCCGGAAAGGTCCATTTGTCATAAACATGACCGTTCAGCGTATAAAGCAGACAGTGATGCAGAGCCAGCTTGTCGAGCTGTCGTGGGCGGCCCTTCTTATTCAGATAGGCGGGAGAGGCGACCAGTACACGCCGGTTATCTTCCGCCAGAGGCAAAGCAACGTAGCTGCTGTTTTCCAGAACGCCGTAGCGGATAGCCACGTCCACCGGATCGCGAAACACATCGCTGACGTTATCGGATATGAAGATACGCAGCGATACTCCGGGATGCTTCTCGCAGAACGCAGTAATTACGGGCAGTAAAACGTTGCGCCCGAGATCTGAGGGGACGGAAATTTTTAGCTCACCCTGGATTTCATTTTCTCCGCTCTGAAGTCGCTCCGCGCCCGCTTGCAGAATATTCAGCATCTCCTGCGCATAGGGCAGCCAGGCTTCCCCTTCGGCAGTGAGACGCAGGCTGCGGGTTGAGCGGGCAAACAGCCGTTTATTCAGATCCCGCTCAAGGCGATTGACCGCCGCGCTGACCTGGCCGGGGAGAATATCGGCTTCGCGCGCGGCGCTGGAAAAACTGCCCAGCGCGGCGGAACGGACGAATAAGGTCACATCTTCAAGACGTATCATGCAGGCTCCAGAGTACGAAAGGCTTTCTGTTTCACGCTGACAGCGGGCTTATCGTTAGCGGGCAGATTTCAGCCAGGGTAGACCAGATAATGTCAGCCATCACGTCGCGATTCTCTCCGGCGTCCTCTTCAGGAATGTTCAGCCCTGGCTGTGCCACAACTGTTAAACAGAAAACAGCCGTCAAAGGCGGGGGTTGTTCAAGGGCGCATCCAGAAGGAAGGCCTCAATGTTGTCCCAGCCATGCGGTTGTTTTTGCAGCAAAAACCAATCGTTTTAATATGCGTTCTGCGCGTCAAAAAAGCCAGACTGCGGAAAATAAAAAAAACCGATCGGTTTAAAATTCCTTGCTTGTTGAGCAAGGCCGCGCCGGGCCAGGCAAAACCTGTTGCAGGGGGCGCACCTGCCACATTTCGTTAACGAAAAAAAGGCCCGGCGCTTCACGCACCGGGCCCGTTAAAAAGTAAAAAATCAGGAGAGGCGTAGGGTTACGCTCTCCTGCGTCGCTGACGTTATGACCCTCAGCTCACTTTGGGAAAATCGACAACGGTGTCGTTCACGCGGTTCACCATATTGGTAAACAGGATGGCGCTAACGGCACCGATAGTTTCCACGACCTTCTGGTCGCTGAATCCCGCCTGACGGAAGGTCTCGACGTGCTCAGCCGCCACGGTACCGCGGGATGAAACCAGGTACTGAACGAACTTCACCAGCGCATCAATGTGCGCATCCTCGCTGAAGCGGGCTTCACGTAATTCACGCGTCTGATCGTCAGTGTATCCGGCCTTTTTTGCCATCAGCGTATGTGCCGCCAGGCAGTAGTCACAGCCAGACTCTTCGCTTACCGCAAGGTTAATGGCTTCCAGTTCGCGCGCACTGAGACTCCCCTTATGCAGTGCGGCGTTCAGTTGCAACATCTGGCCCAGTATTTCCGGGGATTGCGTGCCAATGGTCAGATAGGCGTTCGGCACTTTACCCATGCTGCCTTTGATGGCGCTGAACAGCTGTGCGGTTTTACCGGTGGCTTCGCCTTCGGTGATGGTATGTAAGCGGCTCATCATTTGCTCCTGATTTTATTGCGGTAATTGTCAGGTGACAGAACGTAATGGTTTTGTCACGTCGGGTTCAGGAGCACAGTACTGCGCCAGAAGAAGAGGAAAAAGTGATCAGCCGAATTAAGACTTTCTCTCCAAGAGGTTAAATGGAGCTGATTACAGCGGCATAAGTATTACGTTGCACCTTATCGTACACCGTCAGTAAGGCCGGAAGCAGCTTGAGCCAGTAGCGTAAGCGTTGCTATACACCCGTAAACCCGGCTGCGGTAAATATTCCCATTAAATCAGGGGGAGGAGAATCATCCCCTATACTGACAACTGCGGTTGTCATTTCCACAGGAGGCGACGCGCGGTTAATGACCTGACATCAATCTTACCTATGACCATCAGGAGAACTCTATGCAGAAACGTAATAACCTGAAAATGCTGCTGACCGCATCGGCAGTAGCCGCGATGTTCTGCACCGTCGGTGTGCAGGCCCAGTCGACAAGCGCCGCCCAGAGCAGCGCCACAAGCCAGACTGCAGCGGGCGAAAAGCTCAGCTCGGGTGACGAAAAAGCGTTGAAGGATATGGCCCAGGCCAATATCAATGAGGTTGCCGCCGCTAAAATCGCGCTGAGCAAGGCGCAGAGCAGCGACGTTAAAGCCTTCGCCCAGAAGATGGTCGACGACCACGGTAATGCCCTGACTAAAGTACAGGCGGTCGCCGAGAAAAAAGGGGTGACCCTGCCGACCGAGCCGGACGCGCAGCATAAGGCGATGGCGGATAAGCTGGAAAAAGCGAGCGGCGACGACTTTGACAAGATGTATATGGAAAATGCCGGCACCAAGGATCACAAGATGGTGCTCTCTAAGCTGCAAAGTGATGCCAAAAACATCAAGGATCCCGATGTGAAGGCCCTGGCCGACGAGCACACCCCGGTGGTGGAGCAGCACCTCAAGTCAGCCGAGCAAATGAAGATGGACTCAGACAAGAAATAAAACATGTAACCCGATTGTCCGGTGGGCGCGGGATTCCCCCGCCCACCATGGCACCATCGCGGTGCACCCTCCCTGTGCTCTCTCCCCAAATCGGTGAATCCTGACGCTGTTAAAACATCAACCTCATGATAAACCTCATAAATAATTTCTGGCACATCCTTTGCTTTAACCAATGTGAAAGGGCAG
>NZ_JBBCPK010000066.1:0-26341 GCF_037150775.1 Leclercia sp. M50 | reverse complement strand
GGTAATGCCAGGCGACAACATCAAAATGGTTGTTACCCTGATCCACCCAATCGCAATGGACGATGGTCTGCGTTTCGCAATCCGCGAAGGCGGCCGTACCGTTGGCGCGGGTGTTGTTGCTAAAGTTCTGGGCTAATTAATTATCCCTGAATTAAAAAGGACGCTTCGGCGTCCTTTTTTGTATTCAGCGTTTATGGTTGTCACAAATTTTCGTATTTTTTGTTCGCTCCCGCCCCGCATCTTCGTGCTTGTGCTATTGTAATCATAATTATTCTCACTTACACTTTGCCCATATTTTGAACGGGAGTGGTTATGTACGTTTGTTTATGTAACGGTGTGAGTGATAAAAAAATTCGTCAGGCCGTTCGCCAGTTTCATCCTCAATCTTTTCAGCAGCTGCGTAAGTTTGTTCCGGTTGGAAATCAATGCGGTAAGTGCGTTCGCGCTGCCCGCGAGATTATGCAGGACGAATTGATGCAGATCCCGGAATACAAAGAGATTGCCTGAGGCTCATACTTTTCTTTTGACATCCCTGTAGCCCCATCTACGCTTCAATGAGTGGAAGCGGAGGGACTATAATGAAAGGTGATATCAAAATCATAAGTTATCTCAATAAATTATTGGGAAATGAGCTTGTCGCAATCAACCAATACTTTCTCCATGCGAGAATGTTCAAAAACTGGGGTCTGACTCGCCTCAACGATATTGAATACCATGAGTCCATCGATGAGATGAAGCACGCTGATAAGTACATCGAGCGTATTCTGTTCCTCGAGGGTATTCCCAACCTGCAGGATCTCGGCAAGCTGGGTATCGGCGAAGATGTCGAAGAGATATTGCGTTCGGATCTGACGCTGGAGCTCGAAGGGGCGAAAGATCTGCGTGAAGCTATCGCTTATGCAGACAGCGTTCATGACTACGTCAGCCGCGATATGATGATTGAGATTCTGGCCGATGAAGAAGGGCACATCGACTGGCTGGAAACAGAACTGGATCTTATCAGTAAAATTGGGCTGCAAAATTACCTCCAGTCGCAAATTAAAGTGGAAAGCTGATCAGGCTTTGCCCACTCATCATTAAACCCGCTGCCGCCATGAAAGGTCCAAATGGCAGTGGGTTTTTTAATATCTGTTCCCCGGGTTTACACATCACCAGGATGAGAAGATAAAGCGTAGCCAGCAAAGCTGCTGATAATGCCAGCACAGGAAGTACGCACCATCCATGCCATGCGCCCAGCGCACCCAGATACTTTACGTCACCGTAACCCAGCCCTTCACGCTTACGCAGCAGCCTGTAACCCCAGTAAATAATCGCGAATCCTGTGTATCCCGCTATCGCCCCTGCGACGGCGGCAGGCAGCCGCTCGGGTTGAAGACAGAGGTGATAAAGCAGACCAACCCATAGTAGCGGGCAGAGATATCGGTCCGGAAGCAGATGTGACCGGAGATCCTCGCGAACTAACAGTGCTGTTAATCCAAGGTAGGCAAACAAGAAGGGGAAGAGAGTAAGCATTGGCGTAAACCTCAATGGAATGTTTGCCTCCATATTCCACGCACCCCAAAGGTGAAACAAACGGCAAACTAAAACGCTGCGAGACGTCTTCCTGGCCGTTTTCACGACAATGTACGATTGCACCGCATTTACGAGGGGACACGCAAAATCGAGCTCTGCCGTCTATTTTCTAAACTGGGCTTGCGTCCTGCCCAGATTTACGTATAATGCGCGGGCTTGTCGTAATTGACAGCTGGTTCAATCTGAACCCCGGGCAGCAATCTTTTTCAGTTGCCTAACAATGCTCCCAATCGGGGAGCTACGTAAGAACGGTTACACTCTCCCATCAATCGTAATGGGTCTGAGTAGTGATCATTTTCGTTTATAAAATAATTGGAGCTCTGGTCTCATGCAGAACCAAAGAATCCGTATCCGCCTTAAAGCGTTTGATCATCGTCTGATCGATCAATCAACCGCGGAAATCGTCGAGACTGCTAAGCGCACTGGTGCGCAAGTCCGTGGTCCGATCCCGCTGCCGACCCGCAAAGAGCGCTTTACCGTTCTGATCTCCCCGCACGTTAACAAAGACGCGCGTGATCAGTACGAGATCCGCACTCACAAGCGTCTGGTTGACATCGTTGAGCCAACTGAGAAAACCGTTGATGCTCTGATGCGTCTGGATCTGGCTGCCGGTGTAGACGTGCAGATCAGCCTGGGTTAATCAGGTCATCGAGCGATTGAGAGGTTGATACAATGATTGGTTTAGTCGGTAAAAAAGTGGGTATGACCCGCATCTTCACTGAAGATGGCGTTTCTATCCCAGTAACCGTAATCGAAGTTGAAGCAAACCGCGTTACTCAGGTTAAAGATCTGGCTAACGATGGCTACCGCGCTATTCAGGTTACCACTGGTGCTAAAAAAGCTAACCGTGTAACCAAACCAGAAGCGGGTCACTTCGCTAAAGCTGGCGTAGAAGCTGGCCGTGGTCTGTGGGAATTCCGCCTGGCTGAAGGCGAAGAGTTCACCGTAGGTCAGGACATTAGCGTTGAACTGTTTGCTGAAGTTAAAAAAGTTGACGTAACCGGTACCTCTAAAGGTAAAGGTTTTGCTGGTACCGTTAAGCGCTGGAACTTCCGTACCCAGGACGCTACTCACGGTAACTCCTTGTCTCACCGCGTTCCGGGTTCTATCGGTCAGAACCAGACTCCGGGCAAAGTGTTCAAAGGCAAGAAAATGGCAGGTCAGCTGGGTAACGAACGTGTAACCGTTCAGAGCCTGGACGTAGTACGTGTTGACGCTGAGCGCAACCTGCTGCTGGTTAAAGGTGCGGTCCCGGGTGCAACCGGTAGCGACCTGATCGTTAAACCAGCTGTGAAGGCGTAAGGGGATAGCAATGGAATTAGTATTGAAAGACGCGCAGAGCGCGCTGACTGTTTCCGAAACTACCTTCGGTCGTGATTTCAACGAAGCGCTGGTTCACCAGGTTGTTGTTGCTTATGCAGCTGGTGCTCGTCAGGGTACTCGTGCTCAGAAGACTCGTGCTGAAGTAACTGGTTCCGGCAAAAAGCCGTGGCGCCAGAAAGGTACTGGCCGTGCGCGTTCAGGTTCTATCAAGAGCCCGATCTGGCGTTCCGGTGGCGTGACCTTTGCTGCTCGCCCGCAGGACCACAGTCAAAAAGTTAATAAAAAGATGTACCGCGGCGCGCTGAAAAGCATCCTGTCCGAGCTGGTACGTCAGGATCGTCTGATCGTTGTCGAATCTTTCTCTGTAGAAGCGCCTAAAACTAAGCTGCTGGCACAGAAACTGAAAGACATGGCTCTGGAAGATGTGCTGATCATCACCGGTGAGCTGGACGAGAACCTGTTCCTGGCCGCACGTAACCTGCACAAGGTTGACGTACGCGATGCGACTGGTATCGACCCGGTTAGCCTGATCGCCTTCGACAAAGTCGTAATGACTGCTGATGCTGTTAAGCAAGTTGAGGAGATGCTGGCATGATTCGTGAAGAACGTCTGCTGAAGGTGCTGCGCGCACCGCACGTTTCTGAAAAAGCGTCTACTGCGATGGAAAAAACTAACACCATCGTTCTCAAAGTTGCTAAAGACGCGACCAAAGCAGAAATCAAAGCTGCTGTGCAGAAACTGTTTGAAGTCGAAGTCGAAGTCGTTAACACCCTGGTAGTTAAAGGGAAAGTTAAACGTCACGGACAGCGTATCGGTCGTCGTAGCGACTGGAAAAAAGCTTACGTCACCCTGAAAGAAGGCCAGAATCTGGACTTCGTTGGCGGCGCTGAGTAAGTCGGAGGAGTAATACAATGGCAGTTGTTAAATGTAAACCGACATCTCCGGGTCGTCGCCACGTTGTTAAAGTGGTTAACCCTGAGCTGCACAAGGGCAAGCCTTTTGCTCCGTTGCTGGAAAAGAACAGCAAATCCGGTGGTCGTAACAACAATGGCCGTATCACCACTCGTCACATCGGTGGTGGCCACAAGCAGGCTTATCGTATTGTTGACTTTAAACGCAACAAAGACGGTATCCCAGCAGTTGTTGAGCGTCTTGAGTACGATCCGAACCGTTCCGCGAACATCGCGCTGGTTCTGTACAAAGATGGCGAACGCCGTTACATCCTGGCCCCTAAAGGCCTGAAAGCTGGCGACCAGATTCAGTCTGGCGTTGATGCTGCAATCAAAGCAGGTAACACCCTGCCGATGCGCAATATCCCGGTTGGTTCTACCGTTCATAACGTAGAAATGAAACCAGGTAAAGGCGGTCAGCTGGCACGTTCCGCTGGTACTTACGTTCAGATCGTTGCGCGTGATGGTGCTTATGTCACCCTGCGTCTGCGTTCTGGTGAAATGCGTAAAGTCGAAGCAGACTGCCGCGCTACCCTGGGCGAAGTTGGCAATGCTGAGCATATGCTGCGCGTTCTGGGTAAAGCAGGTGCTGCACGCTGGCGTGGTGTTCGTCCTACCGTTCGCGGTACTGCGATGAACCCAGTCGACCACCCACATGGTGGTGGTGAAGGTCGTAACTTTGGTAAGCACCCGGTAACTCCGTGGGGCGTTCAGACCAAAGGTAAGAAGACCCGCAGCAACAAGCGTACTGATAAATTTATCGTACGTCGCCGTAGCAAATAATATTAGAGGATAAGCCATGCCACGTTCTCTCAAGAAAGGTCCTTTTATTGACCTGCACTTGCTGAAGAAGGTAGAGAAAGCGGTGGAAAGCGGAGACAAGAAGCCCCTGCGCACTTGGTCCCGTCGTTCAACGATCTTTCCTAACATGATCGGTTTGACCATCGCTGTCCATAATGGTCGTCAGCACGTTCCAGTATTCGTTTCCGATGAAATGGTCGGTCACAAACTGGGTGAATTCGCACCGACTCGTACTTATCGCGGCCACGCTGCTGATAAAAAAGCGAAGAAGAAATAAGGTAGGAGGAAGAGATGGAAACTTTAGCTCAACATCGCCATGCTCGTTCTTCTGCTCAGAAGGTTCGCCTTGTTGCTGACCTGATTCGCGGTAAGAAAGTGTCGCAGGCCCTGGATATTCTGACCTACACCAATAAGAAAGCGGCTGTACTGGTCAAGAAAGTTCTGGAATCTGCCATTGCTAACGCTGAACACAACGATGGCGCTGACATTGACGATCTGAAAGTTGCGAAAATTTTCGTAGACGAAGGCCCGAGCATGAAGCGCATTATGCCGCGTGCGAAAGGTCGTGCAGATCGCATCCTGAAGCGCACCAGCCACATTACTGTGGTTGTGTCCGATCGCTGAGACTCTGGAGACTAGCAATGGGTCAGAAAGTACATCCTAATGGTATTCGCCTGGGTATTGTAAAACCATGGAACTCAACCTGGTTTGCGAACACCAAAGAATTCGCTGACAACCTGGACAGCGATTTTAAAGTACGTCAGTACCTGACTAAGGAACTGGCTAAAGCGTCCGTATCTCGTATCGTAATCGAGCGTCCGGCTAAGAGCATCCGTGTGACCATTCACACTGCTCGTCCTGGCATCGTTATCGGTAAGAAAGGCGAAGACGTAGAAAAACTGCGCAAGGTCGTAGCGGATATCGCTGGCGTTCCTGCACAGATCAATATCGCTGAAGTTCGTAAGCCTGAACTGGACGCAAAACTGGTTGCTGACAGCATCACTTCTCAGCTGGAACGTCGTGTTATGTTCCGTCGTGCTATGAAGCGTGCTGTACAGAACGCAATGCGTCTGGGCGCTAAAGGTATCAAAGTTGAAGTTAGCGGCCGTCTGGGCGGCGCGGAAATCGCACGTACCGAATGGTACCGTGAAGGTCGCGTACCGCTGCACACTCTGCGTGCTGACATCGACTACAACACCTCTGAAGCGCACACCACTTACGGTGTAATCGGCGTTAAGGTATGGATCTTCAAAGGTGAGATCCTGGGTGGTATGGCTGCTGTTGAACAACCGGAAAAACCGGCTGCTCAACCTAAAAAGCAGCAGCGTAAAGGCCGTAAATAAGGAGCGTCGCTGATGTTACAACCAAAGCGTACAAAATTCCGTAAAGTGCACAAAGGCCGCAACCGTGGTCTGGCGCAGGGTACGGATGTTAGCTTCGGCACTTTCGGTCTGAAAGCTGTTGGCCGTGGTCGTCTGACTGCACGTCAGATCGAAGCAGCACGTCGTGCTATGACCCGTGCAGTTAAGCGTCAAGGTAAAATTTGGATCCGTGTATTCCCGGACAAACCAATTACCGAGAAGCCGCTGGAAGTTCGTATGGGTAAAGGTAAAGGTAACGTGGAGTACTGGGTTGCCTTGATTCAGCCGGGTAAAGTCCTGTATGAAATGGACGGCGTACCGGAAGAGCTGGCCCGTGAAGCATTCGGCCTGGCAGCAGCGAAACTGCCGATTAAAACCACCTTTGTAACTAAGACGGTGATGTAATGAAAGCAAATGAGCTGCGTGAAAAAAGCGTTGAAGAGCTGAACGCTGAGCTGCTGAACCTGCTGCGTGAGCAGTTCAACCTGCGCATGCAGGCTGCAAGTGGCCAGCTGCAACAGACTCACCTGCTGAAGCAAGTGCGTCGTGATGTTGCACGCGTTAAGACTTTACTGACTCAGAAGGCGGGTGCGTAATGACCGATAAAATCCGTACTCTGCAAGGTCGTGTTGTTAGCGACAAAATGGAGAAATCCATCGTTGTTGCTATCGAGCGCGTTGTGAAACACCCGATCTACGGTAAATTCATCAAGCGTACGACCAAACTGCACGTACATGACGAGAACAACGAATGTGGTATCGGTGACGTGGTAGAAATCCGCGAATGCCGTCCACTGTCCAAGACTAAGTCCTGGACGCTGGTTCGCGTTGTAGAGAAAGCGGTTCTGTAATAGAGTAGCCTTCTCGATACGAATAAACGGCTCAGCGATGAGCCGTTTATTTTTTCTACCCATATTGCAGAAGCGGTGTTATAATGCCGCGCCCTCGATATGGGGCTTTTTAACGGCTCTGATTTTAGAGTCTCAGGTAGTAGTTGACATTAGCGGAGCACTAAAATGATCCAAGAACAGACTATGCTGAACGTCGCCGACAACTCCGGTGCACGTCGCGTAATGTGTATCAAGGTTCTGGGTGGCTCGCACCGTCGCTACGCAGGCGTAGGCGACATCATCAAGATCACCATCAAAGAAGCAATTCCACGTGGTAAGGTCAAGAAAGGTGATGTGCTGAAAGCGGTAGTGGTGCGCACCAAGAAGGGTGTTCGTCGCCCTGACGGTTCTGTCATTCGCTTCGATGGTAATGCATGCGTTATTTTAAACAATAACAGCGAGCAGCCTATCGGCACGCGTATCTTTGGGCCGGTAACTCGTGAACTTCGTACTGAGAAGTTCATGAAAATTATCTCTCTGGCACCAGAAGTACTCTAAGGAGCGAATCATGGCAGCGAAAATCCGTCGTGATGACGAAGTTATCGTGTTAACCGGTAAAGATAAAGGTAAACGCGGTAAAGTAAAAAATGTCCTGTCTTCCGGCAAGGTCATTGTTGAAGGTATCAACCTGGTTAAGAAACATCAGAAGCCGGTTCCGGCCCTGAACCAGCCAGGTGGCATCGTTGAAAAAGAAGCTGCTATTCAGGTTTCTAACGTTGCAATCTTCAATGCGGCAACCGGCAAGGCTGACCGTGTAGGCTTTAGATTCGAAGACGGCAAAAAAGTCCGTTTCTTCAAGTCTAACAGCGAAACTATCAAGTAATTTGGAGTAGTACGATGGCGAAACTGCATGATTACTACAAAGACGAAGTAGTTAATAAGCTCATGACTGAGTTTAACTACAATTCTGTCATGCAAGTCCCTCGGGTCGAGAAGATCACCCTGAACATGGGTGTTGGTGAAGCGATCGCTGACAAGAAACTGCTGGATAACGCAGCAGCTGACCTGGCAGCTATCTCCGGTCAAAAACCGTTGATCACCAAAGCACGCAAATCTGTTGCAGGCTTCAAAATCCGTCAGGGCTATCCGATCGGCTGTAAAGTAACTCTGCGTGGCGAACGCATGTGGGAGTTCTTTGAGCGCCTGATCACTATTGCTGTACCTCGTATCCGTGACTTCCGTGGCTTGTCCGCTAAGTCTTTCGACGGTCGTGGTAACTACAGCATGGGTGTCCGTGAGCAGATCATCTTCCCAGAAATCGACTACGATAAAGTCGACCGCGTGCGTGGTTTGGATATTACCATTACCACTACTGCGAAATCTGACGAAGAAGGCCGTGCTCTGCTGGCTGCCTTTGACTTCCCGTTCCGCAAGTAAGGTAGGGTTACTGAATGGCTAAGCAATCAATGAAAGCACGCGAAGTAAAGCGCGTAGCTTTAGCTGATAAATTCTTCGCTAAACGCGCTGAACTGAAAGCGATCATTTCTGATGTGAACGCTTCCGACGAAGATCGTTGGAATGCAGTTCTCAAGCTGCAGACTCTGCCGCGTGATTCCAGCCCGTCTCGTCAGCGTAACCGCTGCCGTCAAACTGGTCGTCCGCACGCTTTCCTGCGGAAGTTCGGGTTGAGCCGTATCAAGGTCCGTGAAGCCGCAATGCGCGGTGAAATCCCGGGTCTGAAAAAGGCTAGCTGGTAATTGTCACCAATTGAATCACGGGAGTAAAGACAGATGAGCATGCAAGATCCGATCGCGGATATGCTGACCCGTATCCGTAACGGTCAGGCCGCGAACAAAGCTGCGGTCACCATGCCTTCCTCCAAGCTGAAAGTGGCAATCGCCAACGTGCTGAAGGAAGAAGGTTTTATCGAAGATTTTAAAGTTGAAGGCGACACCAAGCCTGAACTGGAACTTACTCTTAAGTATTTCCAGGGCAAGGCTGTTGTAGAAAGCATTCAGCGTGTCAGCCGCCCAGGTCTGCGCATCTACAAACGTAAAGATGAGCTGCCAAAA
This sequence comes from Leclercia sp. M50, assembly GCF_037150775.1. Taxonomy (NCBI): domain Bacteria; kingdom Pseudomonadati; phylum Pseudomonadota; class Gammaproteobacteria; order Enterobacterales; family Enterobacteriaceae; genus Leclercia; species Leclercia sp. M50. The sequence continues at coordinate 17,433 of NZ_JBBCPK010000066.1, read as the reverse complement.
GTTATGGCCGGCATGGGTATCGCAGTTGTTTCTACCTCTAAAGGTGTTATGACTGATCGTGCAGCGCGCCAGGCTGGTCTTGGTGGCGAAATTATCTGCTACGTAGCCTAATCGGAGGAAAAAATGTCTCGTGTTGCTAAAGCACCGGTCGTTGTTCCTGCCGGCGTTGATGTAAAAATCAACGGTCAGGTTATTACGATCAAAGGTAAAAACGGCGAGCTGACTCGTACTCTCAACGATGCTGTTGAAGTTACTCATGCAGATAACGCTCTGACTTTCGGCCCACGTACTGGTTACGTTGATGGCTGGGCTCAGGCTGGTACCGCGCGTGCCCTGCTGAACTCAATGGTTATCGGTGTTACCGAAGGCTTCACTAAGAAGCTGCAGCTGGTTGGTGTAGGTTATCGTGCAGCGATCAAAGGGAACGCAGTAAGCCTGGCTCTGGGCTTCTCTCACCCTGTTGAACACGCGCTGCCAGCAGGTATTACTGCAGAATGTCCGTCTCAGACTGAAATCGTGCTGAAAGGCGCTGATAAACAGCTGATCGGTCAGGTTGCAGCAGATCTGCGCGCCTACCGTCGTCCTGAGCCTTACAAAGGCAAGGGTGTTCGTTACGCCGACGAAGTCGTGCGTACCAAAGAGGCTAAGAAGAAGTAAGGTAACACTATGGATAAGAAATCTGCTCGTATCCGTCGTGCGACCCGCGCACGCCGCAAGCTCAAAGAGCTGGGTGCAACTCGCCTGGTGGTACATCGTACCCCGCGTCATATTTACGCACAGGTAATTGCACCGAACGGTTCTGAAGTTCTGGTAGCTGCTTCTACTGTAGAAAAAGCTATCTCTGAACAATTGAAGTACACCGGTAACAAAGACGCCGCTGCAGCTGTAGGTAAAGCTGTTGCTGAACGCGCTCTGGAAAAAGGCATCAAAGATGTTTCCTTTGACCGTTCCGGGTTCCAATATCATGGTCGTGTCCAGGCACTGGCAGATGCTGCCCGTGAAGCTGGCCTTCAGTTCTAAGGTAGAGGTGTAAGATGGCTCACATCGAAAAACAAGCTGGCGAACTGCAGGAAAAGCTGATCGCGGTTAACCGCGTATCTAAAACCGTTAAAGGTGGTCGTATTTTCTCCTTCACAGCTCTGACTGTAGTTGGCGATGGTAACGGTCGCGTTGGTTTTGGTTACGGTAAAGCGCGTGAAGTTCCAGCAGCGATCCAGAAAGCGATGGAAAAAGCCCGTCGCAATATGATTAACGTCGCGCTGAACCACGGCACCCTGCAGCACCCAGTTAAGGGTACTCACACGGGTTCTCGTGTCTTCATGCAGCCGGCTTCCGAAGGTACCGGTATCATCGCCGGTGGTGCAATGCGCGCCGTTCTGGAAGTCGCTGGGGTTCATAACGTTCTGGCTAAAGCATACGGTTCCACCAACCCGATCAACGTGGTTCGTGCAACTATTGATGGCCTGGAAAATATGAAATCTCCAGAAATGGTCGCTGCCAAGCGTGGTAAATCCGTTGAAGAAATTCTGGGGTAATTGACCATGGCAAAGACTATTAAAATTACACAAACCCGCAGTGCAATCGGACGTCTGCCGAAACACAAGGCAACGCTGCTTGGCCTGGGTCTGCGTCGTATTGGTCATACCGTTGAGCGCGAGGATACTCCTGCTGTACGTGGTATGGTCAACGCGGTTTACTTCATGGTTAAAGTTGAGGAGTAAGAGATGCGTTTAAATACTCTGTCTCCGGCCGAAGGCTCTAAAAAGGCGGGTAAACGCCTGGGTCGTGGTATCGGTTCTGGCCTCGGCAAAACCGGTGGTCGTGGTCACAAAGGTCAGAACTCTCGTTCTGGCGGTGGCGTACGTCGCGGTTTCGAGGGTGGCCAGATGCCACTGTACCGTCGTCTGCCGAAGTTCGGCTTCACCTCTCGCAAATCAGCGATCACAGCCGAAGTTCGTCTGTCTGACCTGGCGAAAGTTGAAGGCGGCGTTGTAGACCTGAACACGCTGAAAGCAGCAAACATTATCGGTATTCAGATCGAGTTCGCGAAAGTGATCCTGTCTGGTGAAGTTTCTACCCCGGTAACTGTTCGTGGCCTGCGTGTTACTAAAGGTGCTCGTGCTGCTATCGAAGCTGCTGGCGGTAAAATTGAGGAATAAGTAGCAGATGGCTAAACAACCGGGATTAGATTTTCAAAGTGCCAAAGGTGGGCTTGGCGAACTGAAACGCAGACTTTTGTTTGTGATCGGTGCGCTGATTGTTTTCCGTATTGGCTCTTTTATTCCGATCCCTGGTATTGATGCCGCTGTACTTGCCAAACTGCTTGAGCAACAGCGTGGCACCATCATTGAAATGTTTAACATGTTCTCTGGTGGTGCTCTCAGCCGTGCTTCTATCTTTGCTCTGGGTATCATGCCGTACATTTCGGCATCGATTATTATCCAGCTGCTGACGGTCGTTCATCCGGCCCTGGCAGAACTGAAGAAAGAAGGGGAGTCTGGTCGTCGTAAGATCAGCCAGTACACCCGCTACGGTACTCTGGTGCTGGCAATATTCCAGTCGATCGGTATTGCTACCGGTCTACCGAATATGCCTGGTATGCAGGGCCTGGTTATTAACCCAGGCTTTGCATTCTATTTCACCGCTGTTGTAAGTCTGGTTTCAGGAACAATGTTCCTGATGTGGCTCGGCGAACAAATTACTGAACGGGGTATCGGTAACGGTATTTCGATCATTATTTTCGCCGGTATTGTTGCGGGACTCCCGCCAGCCATTGCCCATACTATCGAGCAAGCGCGTCAAGGCGACCTGCACTTCCTCCTGTTGCTGTTGGTTGCAGTATTAGTATTTGCAGTGACGTTCTTTGTTATCTTCGTTGAACGTGGTCAACGCCGCATTGTGGTAAACTACGCGAAACGTCAACAAGGCCGTCGTGTCTATGCTGCACAGAGCACACATTTACCGCTGAAAGTGAATATGGCAGGGGTAATCCCGGCAATCTTCGCTTCCAGTATTATTCTGTTCCCGGCGACCATCGCGTCATGGTTCGGGGGCGGTACTGGTTGGAACTGGCTGACAACAATTTCGCTGTATTTGCAGCCTGGGCAACCGCTTTATGTGTTACTCTATGCGTCTGCGATCATCTTCTTCTGTTTCTTCTACACGGCGTTGGTCTTCAACCCGCGTGAAACAGCAGATAACCTGAAGAAGTCCGGTGCATTTGTACCAGGAATTCGTCCGGGAGAGCAAACGGCGAAGTATATCGATAAAGTAATGACCCGCCTGACTCTGGTTGGTGCGCTTTATATTACCTTTATCTGCCTGATCCCGGAGTTCATGCGTGATGCAATGAAAGTACCGTTCTACTTCGGTGGAACCTCACTGCTTATCGTTGTTGTCGTGATTATGGACTTTATGGCTCAAGTGCAAACTCTAATGATGTCAAGTCAGTACGAGTCTGCATTGAAGAAGGCGAACCTGAAAGGCTACGGCCGCTAATAGGTCGCCCGAGAAGTTACGGAGAGTAAAAATGAAAGTTCGTGCTTCCGTCAAGAAATTATGCCGTAACTGCAAAATCGTTAAGCGTGATGGTGTCATCCGTGTGATTTGCAGTGCCGAGCCGAAGCATAAACAGCGCCAAGGCTGATTATTTCGCATATTTTTCTTGCAAAGTTGGGTTGAGCTGGCTAGATTAGCCAGCCAATCTTTTGTATGTCTGTACGTTTCCATTTGAGTATCCTGAAAACGGGCTTTTCAGCATGGTGCGTACATATTAAATAGTAGGAGTGCATAGTGGCCCGTATAGCAGGCATTAACATTCCTGATCAGAAACATGCTGTGATCGCATTAACTTCGATCTATGGCGTCGGCAAGACCCGTTCTAAAGCCATTCTGGCTGCAGCGGGTATCGCTGAAGATGTTAAGATCAGTGAGCTGTCTGAAGAACAAATCGACACGCTGCGTGACGAAGTTGCCAAATTTGTCGTTGAAGGTGATCTGCGCCGTGAAGTTAGCATGAGCATCAAGCGCCTGATGGATCTTGGTTGCTATCGCGGTTTGCGTCATCGTCGTGGTCTGCCAGTGCGCGGTCAGCGTACTAAGACCAACGCACGTACCCGTAAGGGTCCGCGCAAACCGATCAAGAAATAATCGGGGTGATTGAATAATGGCAAAGGCACCAGTTCGTGCACGTAAGCGTGTAAGAAAACAAGTCTCTGACGGCGTGGCTCATATCCATGCTTCTTTCAACAACACCATCGTTACTATTACTGATCGTCAGGGTAACGCGCTGGGTTGGGCAACAGCCGGTGGTTCCGGTTTCCGTGGTTCTCGCAAATCCACTCCGTTCGCAGCTCAGGTTGCAGCAGAGCGTTGCGCTGAAGCCGTAAAAGAATACGGCATCAAGAATCTGGAAGTTATGGTAAAAGGTCCGGGTCCGGGTCGCGAATCTACCGTTCGTGCTCTGAACGCCGCTGGTTTCCGCATCACTAATATTACTGATGTGACTCCGATCCCTCATAACGGTTGTCGTCCGCCGAAAAAACGTCGCGTATAACGCGTTCGTTTTCCAGGTTTGTTGGAGATAGAAAATGGCAAGATATTTGGGTCCTAAGCTCAAGCTGAGCCGTCGTGAGGGCACCGACTTATTCCTTAAGTCTGGCGTTCGCGCGATCGATACCAAGTGTAAAATTGAACAAGCTCCTGGCCAGCACGGTGCGCGTAAACCGCGTCTGTCTGACTATGGTGTGCAGTTGCGTGAAAAGCAAAAAGTTCGCCGTATGTACGGTGTGCTGGAGCGTCAGTTCCGTAACTACTATAAAGAAGCAGCACGTCTGAAAGGCAACACCGGTGAAAACCTGTTGGCTCTGCTGGAAGGTCGTCTGGACAACGTTGTATACCGTATGGGCTTTGGCGCCACTCGTGCTGAAGCACGTCAGATGGTTAGCCATAAAGCAATCATGGTAAACGGTCGTGTTGTTAACATCGCTTCTTATCAGGTTAAAGCGAATGACGTTGTTAGCATTCGTGAGAAAGCGAAAAAGCAATCTCGCGTGAAAGCCGCTCTGGAGCTGGCTGAGCAGCGTGAAAAGCCAACCTGGCTGGAAGTTGATGCTGGCAAGATGGAAGGTACGTTCAAGCGTCAGCCAGAACGTTCTGATCTGTCTGCGGACATTAACGAACACCTGATCGTCGAGCTTTACTCCAAGTAAAGCTTAGTACCAAAGAGAGGACACAATGCAGGGTTCTGTGACAGAGTTTCTAAAACCGCGCCTGGTAGATATCGAGCAAGTGAGTTCGACGCACGCCAAGGTGACCCTTGAGCCTTTAGAGCGTGGCTTTGGCCATACTCTGGGTAACGCACTGCGCCGTATTCTGCTCTCATCGATGCCGGGTTGCGCGGTGACCGAGGTTGAGATTGATGGTGTACTTCATGAGTACAGCACCAAAGAAGGCGTTCAGGAAGATATCCTTGAAATCCTGCTCAACCTGAAAGGGCTGGCGGTGAGAGTTCAGGGTAAAGATGAAGTTATTCTTACTCTGAATAAATCTGGCATTGGCCCTGTGACTGCAGCCGACATCACCCACGACGGTGATGTTGAAATCGTCAAGCCGCAGCACGTGATCTGCCACCTGACCGATGAGAACGCAGCTATTAGCATGCGTATCAAAGTTCAGCGCGGTCGTGGTTATGTGCCGGCTTCTGCCCGAATTCATTCGGAAGAAGATGAGCGCCCAATCGGCCGTCTGCTGGTCGACGCATGCTACAGCCCTGTAGAGCGTATTGCCTACAATGTTGAAGCAGCGCGTGTAGAACAGCGTACCGACCTGGACAAGCTGGTCATCGAAATGGAAACCAACGGCACAATCGATCCTGAAGAGGCGATTCGTCGTGCGGCAACCATCCTGGCAGAACAACTGGAAGCTTTCGTTGACTTACGTGATGTACGTCAGCCGGAAGTGAAAGAAGAGAAACCAGAATTCGATCCGATCCTGCTGCGCCCTGTTGACGATCTGGAATTGACTGTCCGCTCTGCTAACTGCCTCAAGGCAGAAGCTATCCACTATATCGGTGATCTGGTACAGCGTACCGAGGTTGAGTTGCTGAAAACGCCGAACCTGGGTAAAAAATCTCTTACTGAGATTAAAGACGTGCTGGCTTCACGTGGTCTGTCTCTGGGCATGCGCCTGGAAAACTGGCCACCAGCAAGCATTGCTGACGAGTAACCGGATCACAGGTTAAGGTTTTACTGAGAAGGATAAGGTCATGCGCCATCGTAAGAGTGGTCGTCAACTGAACCGCAACAGCAGCCATCGCCAGGCTATGTTCCGCAACATGGCAGGTTCACTGGTTCGTCATGAAATCATCAAGACGACCCTGCCTAAAGCGAAAGAGCTGCGTCGCGTAGTTGAGCCGCTGATTACTCTTGCCAAGACTGACAGCGTTGCTAATCGTCGTCTGGCATTCGCCCGCACTCGTGATAACGAGATCGTGGCAAAACTGTTTAACGAACTGGGCCCGCGTTTCGCGAGCCGTGCCGGTGGTTACACTCGTATTCTGAAGTGTGGCTTCCGTGCAGGCGACAACGCTCCGATGGCTTACATCGAGCTGGTTGATCGTTCAGAGAAAGCAGAAGCTGCTGCAGAGTAATCTGCAGTAACGTAAAAAAACCCGCTCCGGCGGGTTTTTTTATATCCGCTGAATCCCCATTTTCTAAACTACTCTTATTCTTTTCTTTCTTTCCGGAGTTTTGCTATGTGGTTATTGGACCAATGGGCAGAACGACATATCCTGGATGCCCAGCGCCAGGGTGAATTCGATGACCTGCCCGGCAGTGGCCAGCCGCTGAAACTGGATGATGATTCACATGTTCCCCCAGAGCTGCGAGCGGCCTACCGCATGTTGAAAAACGCGGGTTGCCTCCCTCCTGAACTTGAACAGCGTAAAGAGGCGATCGAACTGTCTCACTTGCTCACCACAGTCAAAGAGGGAACTGCAGCGCATGCGGATTACGCCCGCCGTCTTGCCCTTCTGGAACTAAAGCTGCGCCAGGCGGGAGCGAGTACTGAGTTTCTGCGCGGGGATTATGCTGAACGTCTAATGCAAAAAATGAAGGAGGAGTAGCGATGTATCGTATTGGTGAGCTTGCTAAGCTGGCTGAGGTTACCCCTGATACTATTCGTTATTACGAAAAGCAGCAGATGATGGAACATGAGATACGCACTGAAGGGGGCTTCCGGCTTTATACCGACCGGGATCTTCAGCGCCTTAAGTTTATTCGTCATGCGCGACAGCTGGGGTTTACCCTGGAATCGATCCGCGAGCTACTGTCGATCCGTATCGATCCCGAGCATCACACCTGCCAGGAATCAAAAGGTATTGTGCAGGCGAGATTGAGTGAAGTCGAGGCGCGCATCGAAGAGCTTCAAACCATGCGGCTCTCTTTACAGCGGTTGAACGATGCCTGTTGCGGTACTGCACATAGCAGCGTTTACTGTTCTATTCTGGAAACCCTTGAACAAGGGGCGAATGGCGAGTCTCACGGATGTTGATTTTATTGTCAGCACCTTCTAAACTCGCGTCGATATTTTGAACACTGGAGAAAGTATGAGCCATTATCAACACAAGAAAGGTCAGATCAACGATAATGCCATTGAGGCGTTACTGCATGATCCTTTATTCAGACAGCGAATCGAGAAGAACAAGAAAGGGAAAGGAAGTTATCTGCGCAAAACTAAACATGCAAAACGGGGTAACTGGGAGGCCAGTGGCAAGCAAGCGAATCGCTTTCTTACCACTGGCCTTCTTGCTTTGAGTGACTTACAAAGTGCGGTTGTTCTGCGCTTTCAGTAAGTCACGAATTTCAGTAAGCAGCACTTCCTCTTTCGATGGGGCTGGCGGCGCAGCCGGTTCTTCTTTTTTCTTACGGTTTAATTTATTGATGAGCTTAATGGCCATAAAGATGGCGAAAGCAACAATCATGAAATCAAATACGTTTTGAATAAACACGCCATAGTGCATTACCACCGCAGGGACATCACCTTGAGCTTCCCGCAGCGTTATGGCGAATTGCTTGAAATCTATTCCGCCAATTAAAAGGCCCAGTGGTGGCATGATGATATCCGCAACCAGTGATGAAACGATCTTGCCAAACGCCGCACCAATAATCACACCCACAGCCAAATCCACTACGTTTCCGCGCATCGCAAATTCGCGAAATTCTTTAATAAAACTCATTTTGTTCTCCTTGTGCCAGCTGACAAATACAAGTCTAACAAATCATTAGCGGATTGCCATTGAAGAGAGACATACGTCACAGAAATATAACCCTTACATATTATTGGGTTAAAAAGAAAAGGTGCTGAAAACAGCACCTTTGCAAGTGTCAGAGGAAGAAAGGACTTGGCTGGAATAAGCGCTCGACGTCGGTAATAAACTTTTTGTCTGTCAGGAACATAATAACGTGATCGCCCTGCTCAATACGTAGATTGTCATTAGCGATCATGACATCGTTACCCCGCACCACTGCACCAATGATAGTGCCCGGCGGGAGTTTAATCTCATCGATGGTACGCCCAACCACACGGGACGTGCTTTCGTCGCCATGCGCCACGGCTTCGATAGCTTCTGCCACTCCACGACGGAGGGAAGAAACGCCAACGATATCCGCTTTTCGCACGTGACTCAGCAGGGCAGAGATAGTGGCCTGTTGCGGCGAAATCGCAATATCGATAACGCTTCCCTGCACCAGATCGACATAGGCTTTGCGCTGGATAAGCACCATGACCTTCTTCGCACCCATCCGTTTTGCCAGCATCGCTGACATGATGTTGGCTTCGTCGTCGTTGGTAACAGCAATGAAAAGATCAACCTGATCGATATGCTCTTCGGCAAGCAGCTCCTGATCCGACGCATCGCCATAGAAAACGATCGTATTTTGCAGTTTTTCTGCCAGTTCAGCGGCGCGCTGTTGATCCCGTTCGATCAATTTTACGCTGTAGTCTTTTTCCAGCTGCCGAGCCAGGCCAGCGCCGATATTACCGCCCCCGACCAGCATGATGCGCTTATAGGGTTTTTCCAGTCGCTGAAGCTCGCTCATTACCGCACGGATGTGCTGTGACGCGGCGATAAAGAAGACCTCGTCACCAGCTTCGACAATGGTAGAGCCTTGGGGACGAATAGGGCGGTCATGACGGAAAATCGCGGCGACGCGCGTATCGATGTGCGGCATATGTTCGCGCATCGTAGAGAGTGCGTTACCGATCAGCGGGCCGCCATAGTAGGCTTTTACTACCGCAAGACTGACCTTGCCCTCTGCGAAGTTGACTACCTGCAGTGCGCCCGGGTATTCAATCAGGCGGTAAATACTGTCGATAACCAGCTGTTCCGGCGCGATTAAGTGGTCGATTGGCACCGCATCGGACTGAAACAACTTATCGGCATCACGAACGTAATCCGGCGAACGTATACGCGCGATTCGGTTTGGGGTATTAAATAACGAATAGGCCACCTGACAGGCCACCATATTCGTTTCATCAGAACTGGTGACAGCAACCAGCATATCTGCGTCATCCGCTCCGGCTTCACGCAACACGCGTGGGTGAGAGCCATGCCCCTGAACCACGCGCAGATCGAATTTATCCTGCAGGCCGCGCAGACGATCGCCATTGGTATCAACGATAGTGATGTCGTTATTCTCACCGACCAGGTTTTCTGCCAGCGTACCGCCTACCTGCCCCGCGCCCAGAATGATTATCTTCATATCTTGTGACCCGTTATCAACATCACTCTTTGATTAGCTTAGCGTAAAAGAAACCGTCGCCTTCCTCTGCCCCTGGCAGGTTTTGCTTGCCGGGCAGTTCTGGTGTGCCGGTCAGATGCAGGCGGGCATCAGGTGTGCGCTTCAGGAACGCGGCGATCTGCTGGCTATTCTCTTCCGGCAGAACAGAACAGGTGGCATAAACCAGCGTCCCGCCTGTTTTCAGATGCGGCCAGATAGCGTCGAGGATCTCTGACTGCAACTGTGCCAGTTCGTTGATATCCCGGTCGCGGCGCAACCATTTGATATCCGGATGACGGCGGATAACGCCGGTCGCTGAGCAAGGGGCATCCAGTAAAATGCGATCGAACTGCTCATCCCCGCACCACTGCCCAGGGGTACGCCCGTCACCCTGCTTAACTTCCGCCTTCATACCCAGACGTTTGAGATTATCGTAGACACGAGAAAGACGCTGTTCGTCAACGTCGACAGCCATCACGTTCGCCTGCGGAGCGACCTCCAGAATATGTGTCGTTTTACCGCCTGGCGCGGCGCAAAGATCGAGGATCCGCTCGCCATTCTGCGGCTCAAGCCAGGTCATGCAACCCTGGGCTGAAGCGTCCTGAACGGTAACCCAGCCCTGTTCAAAGCCAGGCAGAGCATGTACCGGTGCAGGGGCCGCCAGACGCACTGCATCCCTGTATTCAGGATGAGGGAACCCGGTCATCCCGGCCTCTTCCAGTAATGCCAGCCAGGCATCCCGGGTGTGGTGATTGCGGTTAACGCGTAGCCACATAGGTGGACGCTGGTTATTGGCATTAATTAGCGCTTCCCACTGCTCAGGATAGGCTTTTTGCAGACGCTTTAATAACCAGTCAGGATGCAGGAAACGTTTTTCCGTGCGAGCAAACTCAGCCAGTAATTCATCTTGCTGACGTTGGAACTGTCGCAACACGCCGTTGATCAACCCTTTCAGCTGCGGGCGTTTTACCGCAACCGCGCCTTCTACGGTCTCTGCCAGTGCGGCATGAGGTGGAATACGGGTATGCAGCAGCTGATAGAAGCCGACCATGATCAGGTAGTGAATGACGCGTTGCTTGCCCGCCATCGGGCGCGCCATAAGTTTTCCGATCAGCCACTCCATCTGGGGTAACGTGCGCAGAACACCAAAGCACAACTCCTGAAGCAGCGATTTATCTTTATCGGAAACCTTTTGCTGTAACGGTGGCAGGACATTGCTCAGGGACTGACCCTGCTCAACCACTTGCTCAATCGCCTGTGCTGCCAGGCTGCGTAAATTTTGTTTTTTCATAACCGCAAAAATAAAAATGCCCGGAAACACCGGGCCTTAATTTGAGATGATCTCAGGCGAGACTGTTGCCAGGGGTAAACCATTCACGGCGGGAGTTAAGAAGGTCCTGCGCGCTCATGGCTTTTTTACCTGCTGGTTGTAAGGATTCCAGATTAAGGATCCCTTCAACTGTCGCGACCTGAATACCCTGTTTACTGGCTGCAATGATTGTTCCAGGTGCAGCGTGAGTTTGGCCATCAATCACAGAGGCCTTCCATACCTTCACTGGCTGTCCGTCTATCTCAAGCCAGCTCATTGGCCATGGATTGAAAGCCCGAATGCAGCGTTCAAGCTGAGCTGCAGGTAGAGTCCAGTCGAGGCGGGCCTCTTCTTTGCTGAGCTTTTCAGCATGGGTCACTAATGCTTCGTCCTGAACTTCTGGTTGAGCCCGATTCTCTGCAAGCTGTTGCAGTGTATCAATCAGCCCTTTTGGCCCAAGCTCTGCCAGTTTGTCATACAGGGTGGCACTGGTATCTTCGGCGGTAATAGGACAAGAGAGCTTATACAGCATGTCGCCAGTATCCAGCCCTACGTCCATTTGCATAATCGTCACGCCAGTATCGGCATCGCCAGCCCACAATGAACGCTGGATCGGCGCTGCGCCACGCCAGCGTGGGAGAAGTGAACCGTGAACATTAATGCAGCCCAGACGCGGCATATCAAGAACCGCTTTTGGCAGGATGAGGCCATACGCCACAACCACCATGACATCTGCATTTAACTGCGCAACCAGCTGCTGATTTTCCTGCGGCCGTAACGAAGCAGGCTGAAAGATCGGTAAACCGTGCTCTTCAGCCAGGACTTTTACCGGGCTCGGCATCAATTTTTTACCCCGGCCTGCCGGACGATCGGGCTGAGTAAACACGCCCACAACCTTATGGCCAGACGACAACAGCGCGTCGAGATGACGCGCTGCAAAGTCAGGTGTTCCTGCAAAGATGATACGTAGTGATGTAGACACGTTATTCCTTGTATCCGGGGTCACATTAAGCGCGAGCGCGCATGCGATCCAGTTTCTCTACTTTCTGACGAATACGCTGCTGCTTCAGTGGAGAGAGATAATCGATAAACAGTTTACCGACCAGATGATCCATCTCATGCTGAATGCAGATGGCCAGCAGATCATCCGCTTCCAGTTCGAACGGCTTACCGTCGCGATCAAGCGCGCGGATTTTGACTTTTTCTGCACGCGGTACCAGTGCTCGCTGCTCAGGGATAGAGAGGCAGCCTTCTTCGATACCGGTTTCACCGCTTTTTTCCAGAAGCTCCGGATTGATTAATACCAGGCGCTCGTCGCGGTTCTCAGAAACGTCGATCACAATGATGCGCTGGTGAATATCCACCTGAGTCGCCGCGAGACCGATGCCTTCTTCGGCGTACATCGTATCGAACATATCATCAATGATACGTTGAGTTTCTGCATTCACTTCTTTAACCGGCTCGGCGACTTTGCGAAGGCGCTCGTCCGGAATATGTAACACTTGCAAAACTGCCATATATTTCCAGAGTCGTATTCAGGAGTTGATAAGAATATAACCTCTATTCTAGACAAAACCCCCTCTGATTGACAGCATCAGTGACCAATCGCAAAGATTGCTATAGCGGCTTCTGGCAGGGGAAAGGATGACATCCACAGAGATTTGGCTACGCCTGATAAGCACCGGAGAGTTGTACGGCGACAAGATGGTGGCGATAGCGCAGCAGCTGCAGCGCGAACCCCATATTGATGGTGCTCTGCTGGTGGAAATGGGGCTCACCCACAGGCAAAAGGAGAAGTTTTTATCATTTTCACCGCGGGAACTCGACCGCAGCATGGCCTGGCTGGCCGGACAGGGCCATCATCTGATATGTGCGGATAATGCCCTCTATCCTGAGCAGCTTCGCGCTATTGCCGATTACCCTGGGGCTTTGTTTGTTAAGGGGGAGCCCTCCGTGCTGTCGAGTCTGCAACTTGCCGTGGTCGGCAGCCGTTCTCACTCCTGGTATGGAGAGCGTTGGGGAAAAGTGCTTTGTGAGCAGCTAGCCCAGGCGGGACTGACGATTACCAGCGGACTGGCCTGCGGCATCGATGGTATAGCGCATCGCGCTGCGCTCAACGTTAAAGGCAAAAGCGTCGCGGTGCTGGGTAACGGTCTGGCGGATGTCTATCCCCGCCGCCATTCGTCGCTGGCCATGCGTCTTGTTGAAAGCGGCGGTGCAGTGATCTCTGAGTTTTCACTCGCGACGCCTCCCTGGCAGGGTAATTTCCCGCGACGTAACCGCATCATTAGCGGCCTCAGCCTGGGGGTGTTCGTAATCGAAGCGATGATAAGAAGCGGTTCTCTCGTTACCGCCAAATGCGCCCTTGAGCAGGGGCGTGAGGTCTTTGCATTACCGGGAGCCATTGGCAACCCGGGGAGTGAAGGTCCTCACTGGTTAATAAAGCAAGGGGCGACTCCCGTGACAACGGCAGAAGATATTCTGGAAACGTTGCAAAACGGACTGAACTGGCTGCCAGAGGATCCCAAAAATTGGCTTTATTCTTCAGATCAGGACCAGGTAGCATTGCCATTTCCTGAGCTCCTGGCTAACGTAGGAGATGAGGTAACACCTGTTGACGTTGTCGCTGAACGTGCCGGCCAACCTGTGCCAGTAACCGTAGCACAGCTACTCGAACTGGAGTTAGCAGGATGGATCGCAGCTGTACCCGGCGGCTATGTCCGATTAAGGAGGGCAAGCCATGTTCGACGTACTCATGTATTTGTTTGAAACTTACATCCATAACGAAGCTGAAGCACGCGTGGATCAGGACAAACTCACACGCGATCTCACCGATGCAGGTTTCGAACGGGAAGATATCTACAACGCGTTAATATGGCTGGAAAAACTGGCTGATTATCAGGAAGGCCTTGCCGAACCGATGCAGTTAGTTTCCGATCCACTGTCTGTACGCATCTATACGGCTGAAGAGTGTGAAAGGCTGGATGCCAGTTGCCGGGGATTTATCTTATTCCTTGAGCAGATTCAGGTGCTGAACCTCGAAACACGAGAAATGGTGATAGAGCGCGTCATGGCGCTGGATACCGCAGAATTTGAGCTGGAGGACCTGAAGTGGGTCATCCTGATGGTTCTGTTCAATATTCCAGGGTGTGAAAATGCCTATCAGCAAATGGAAGAATTACTCTTTGAAGTGAATGAAGGTATGCTGCACTAATTCATTGTGCAGCACCAAGAGTTGTTATGGCCAAATCAGCACTATTTACGGTGCGTAAACATGAGTCCTGCCCGCAGTGTGGGGCAGAACTTGTTATCCGGTCCGGTAAACACGGGCCGTTTCTCGGTTGTTCACACTATCCAGAATGTGATTATGTCCGTCCCCTGAAAAATCAGGCGGACGGGCATATTGTTAAGATTCTGGAGGGACAAGCCTGCCCGCAATGCGGCGGCGATCTGGCGCTGCGCCAGGGGCGTTTTGGCATGTTTATCGGCTGCAGTCGCTATCCCGAATGTCATCACACCGAACAAATCGATAAACCTGATGAAACAGCCGTAGCCTGCCCGCAATGCGGCAGCGGGCATCTCGTGCAACGCCGTTCACGCTATGGTAAGACATTCCACTCCTGCGATCGCTATCCTGAATGTCAGTTTGTTACCAATTTCAAACCGGTGGTGGGCAGCTGCCCTGAGTGCCATTACCCGCTACTTATCGAGAAAAAAACGGCGCAAGGTATGAAGCGCTTCTGCGCCAGTAAACAATGTGGAAAGCCGGTTTCGGCGGAATAAAAAAGTGAAGAATAACCTGCAGTCAGGCTCCGTTGCGCATGCAGTGGACGTGCTGAAAAATGAAGAAGTCATCGCCTATCCAACAGAAGCGGTTTTTGGGGTGGGATGCGATCCCGACAGCGAAGTAGCCGTAACACGTCTCTTAACGCTTAAACAGCGCCCGGTAGAAAAAGGGCTGATTCTTATCGCCGCCAGTTTTGAACAGCTTAAACCTTATATAGATGATTCCATGTTGACGTCAGCGCAGCGTGAAACCATTTTCTCCTCCTGGCCTGGGCCGGTAACGTTTGTGTTTCCGGCGCTGCCGACAACGCCTCGATGGCTGACGGGGCGTTTTGACTCCCTTGCTGTTCGCGTGACGGACCATCCATTAGTCATCGAGCTATGTAATCGCTTTGGTAAACCGCTGGTCTCTACCAGCGCCAATCTGACGGGATTGCCTCCTTGCCGCACTGCAGAAGAGGTGTCAGCGCAGTTTGGTAGTGAGTTCCCGGTGGTCATCGGTGAAACCGGTGGTCGCCTGAACCCGTCAGAAATTCGTGATGCTTTGACCGGCGAACTTTTTCGCCAGGGGTAATCAGATGGAAGCGTACGCCGTTTTTGGTAATCCAGTTGCGCATAGCAAATCGCCGTTTATTCACCAACAGTTCGCCCAGCAGTTGCATATCGATCACCCTTATGGCCGAGTGCTTGCACCCATTGATGCCTTTGTGACGACGCTGGAGGCTTTTTTTGCTGGTGGCGGAAAAGGGGCGAATGTCACAGTACCTTTTAAAGAAGAGGCATTCGGGCGTGCCGATGAGTTAACAGAGCGCGCCTCTCTTGCGGGAGCTGTGAATACGCTCAAGCGGCTTGAAGATGGCCGAATTCTGGGAGACAACACTGATGGCATTGGCCTGCTGAGCGATCTGGAACGTCTGTCATTTATCAAACCTGGCGCGCGTATCCTTTTGATTGGCGCGGGCGGCGCGGCGCGAGGTGTGATTTTACCTCTGCTCTCCCTGGATTGCGCAGTAACCATTACGAATCGTACTTACTCCCGGGCAGAAGAGTTGGCCGCTCTGTTTGCCCACACTGGCAGTATTCATGCGGTCGCCCTGGACGCGTTACACGGCCATGAGTTTGATCTGATCGTTAATGCGACCTCAAGCGGCATTGGTGGCGACGTTCCCGCCATTCCGGCGTCATTGATCAATGGACAGGTTAATTGCTATGACATGTTCTATCAGAAAGGCAAAACGCCTTTTCTGAGCTGGTGTGAACGGCAAGGCGCAAAACGTGTGGCTGATGGATTGGGGATGCTGGTGGGGCAGGCCGCGCATGCGGTGATGCTCTGGCACGGCGTGCTGCCGGAAGTGGAGCCAGTCATTGAAAAACTCAAACTGGAGCTATCGGCATGAACCAGGCGATCCAGTTCCCGGATCGAGAAAGCTGGGATGAAGACAAACAGGCAGTCTGTTTTCCCGCGCTGGTAAATGGCATGCAAATGATGTGTGCCATTGAAGGAAGAACGCTGGCGCGTCGTTTTGGCGATGGCCTGCCAATTGAGATGTTTCGTGAACATCGCTGGGATCTGGAAGAAGAAGCCAGCGATGCGATCCGCAAGGGGGACGAGGACGATCAAGGGTGGTTCTGGCTTTCCTGATCCAGATAATCATTCTTCCATTTAACGTAGTTATTGGCTGAGTACTTTAACCCTTCTATTTCCGCTTCCGTCAGGGGGCGGATCTGTTTTACCGGACTTCCTAAATAGAGAAAGCCGCTCTCGAGCCGCTTATTTTGCGGAACCAGGCTGCCAGCACCAATCATTACGTCATCTTCTACTACCACACCATCCAGCAAAATCGATCCCATGCCGACCAGAACGCGATTGCCGATCGTGCAGCCGTGCAACATCACTTTATGACCGACAGTGACCTCTTCACCAACGATCAGGGGATTACCTTCAGGGTTATAAGAAGATTTATGGGTCACATGCAGCACGCTGCCATCCTGAATATTAGTACGGGCGCCAATGGCGACGTAATTCACATCTCCACGAATAGCAACCAGCGGCCAGATACTGACATCATCACCCAGCCGGACATCGCCAATGACCACGCTACTGCTGTCGATCATGACGCGATCGCCTTGTTTTGGGAAAAGATCTTTATAGGGACGGAGTACTGCAGACATATCAACCTCGACTGATGTGCATTCTTTTGATGACTTTGATCCTAATACGTAGCTTGATCAAGGGCCAATTACGTCATTATTTGAGCATATCGGATGGGATTTCAGCGGAAAGAACGAAAAAAGAACAGTCAGAAGAAAAGATCGAAAAAATGCTTGTGCTAAAAACTGGGATCCCTATAATGCGCCTCCATCGACACGGCGGATGTGAATCACTTCACACAGACAGCCGGGCCGGTTGAGGAGAAAAGCGAAAATAATCGCTTGACTCTGAAAGAAGAAAGCGTAATATACGCCACCTCGCAACGGTGAGCGAAAGCCGCGTTGCACTGCTCTTTAACAATTTATCAGACAATCTGTGTGGGCACTCAAAGTGACATGGATTCTTAA